>DJBL01000166.1 GCA_002435595.1 Stenotrophomonas maltophilia | reverse complement strand
GCGATAGCGCCCGGGCGGGATGCTGACGCGGGCGCCGCCCCAGAACCGCGCCGGCAGCGCGGCGGTGGCGTGCACGCCCGGGCCCGCGCCGGTCCCGATGGCCACCACCAGCACCAGGCGCTGGTCCTGGTACTGGCGCGACAGCGCCAGCGCGCGGGCCGGCGCGGTGGTGGGCAGCCGCTGGTAGTCACCGTGCGCGAAGAGCGCCGGCCAGCGACGGCGCAGCTGCAGCAGCGCGTGCAGCAGGCGCGCCTTGACCGCACCGTCGTGCCACTCGGCAAGCAGCTGCGGCCACGGCCGGGCATCCTCCAGCAGGCGACGACGTGCGGCGTAGTCCACCGGGCGGCGGTTGTCCGGGTCGACCAGCGACAGGTCCCAGCCTTCGGTGCCCTGATAGAGATCCGGAACCCCCGGCACGGTCAGCCGCAACGCGGTCTGCGCCAGACTCAGCCGCGCGCCCGCCGGCGCCAGTCGCGCCACGGCGGCGTGCAGTGCCTGCCGTAACGGCTGCGCGGCGGGCGCCATCAGTACCTGAGCGAGAAACCCGGCGGCGGTGGCTTCGTAGCCTGCATCCGGATCGTGCCAATGGCTGCGCACCCCGCCCTCGCGCAGCGCCTTGCGCTGCCACTCGATCAGGCGCGGCAGGAGCGCATCCGGGACCGGATCCACCCGCGCCGGCCACGCCCCCACCAGGGTCTGCCACAGCATCTGGCGGTCGCCCGGAGCAAGCGCCGCGCCACCCAGCGGCAGCGCCAGCCGATCGAAGCGGCGCGCGATCGTGCGCCACCACATCGGCCAGTGGGAGAGCACCGCCAGGCGCATCCGCGCATCTTCGCCGCGCTTGTGGTCATGGGTCGCGGTGGCCAGCAGGGCGCGCGGGTGCGACTGGCCGCGTTCGGCGGCGCGCGCATGGAAATCATCCGGCAGCAGCCCCGACACCGCCGGATGGGTGCCGACCTCGTTGCGCGACAACTGCGCTGCGTAACGATAGAAACTGCAGTCCTCCACCGCCTTTGCGTTGAGCGGGGCACTCAGCAGCTGGACCTGTTGGCGCAGGCGCAGGCCGAGCGCCGGCAGGGCCGAGGATGCATCCGCCCGGGGCGCCTGCAGCAACCACCGCGTGATATGGCTGATGACCTGTGCCACGGCCGGGTCGGCGCTGGCGCATGCGGCAGCGGAAGCCTTCGCCCAGACCGCCTGGTCGGCGGGCGCGGCAGCGGCCGCAGTGAGATAGCTGCGATACACCGGGAAGTGCGCCAGCAGCCGCGCGATCGCCTTGGCCAGCAACGCCGTACCGAAATCGGTGGCCGCCCCACCCTCGTCGTCGGCCATCCGCGCCAGCAACGCCACCAGCGCGTCAAACTCCGCGCGCAGCCCGGTGTCGAGCACCTCGCCACGCGCCTGCCGCTCCACCTGCCCGACGCTGCGGGGGTCTGCGGTCACCTGCCGCCACTGCCGGGCGAGCAACGCACCCCCGGCGATGTCATGCATCACCGCGCCGGCCTGGTCCATGAAGTCATAGCCGGTGCTGCCGTCGCAGGGCCAATCGGCGGGAAGGCGTTCGTCCGGGCCGAGGATCTTCTCCACCCACAGCCCCAGCGCACCCGCCGGCAGATGGCGCGTCGCGGCGGCAACGTCCAGTGCATCACGCAGCCGGCGCAGATAGGCGGCGGGGTCGCGCAGGCCATCCACATGGTCGACCCGGACGCCATCGATGACGCCCTGCGCTGCCAGCCGCAGCGGTAACGCATGCACGGCATCGAAGACCTCGGCGCGCTCGATCTGCAGTGCCGCCAGCGCGGTGATGGTGAAGAACCGGCGGTAGTTGACCCGGGCATCGCCGCTGCGCCACCACGCCAGGCGATAGGCCTGCGCGGCAAGCAGCGCGGGCAAGGCGTTGCCGGACATCTGTGGCACCGGCTCGGGCCCGCCATGCGGCGCCAACGGATACCGGGCACCGTCCAGCGCCAGCCACGCGCTGCCCTGCGCATCCCGTTCCAGCTGCAGCTGCGCATCGGCCAGCGCCGTGGCCAGCGGCCGGTCCAGCACCGGCAACCACAGCTTGCCCTCGCGCCCCGGCGCCTGCCAGTCGATGTCGAACCACGCTGCATACCGGCTCTGCTGGCCGTGCAGGAGCACGTCGGCCCAGTACGGGTTGCTCAGGTGCGCGGCCACGTGGTTGGGCACGATATCCACGATCAGGCCCATGCCGTGGGCACGCGCCTGCGCGGCCAACCGGAGCAGCGCGGGTTCGCCGCCCAGGGCCGGGCTCACCTGCGTCGGGTCGATGACATCGTAGCCATGCGTGGACCCGTCCACGGCGCGGGCGATCGGCGACAGGTACAGGTGGCTGATGCCCAGCGCGGCGTAGTAGTCGACCTGCGCGCACGCATCATCGAAGGTGAACCCGGCGTGCAGCTGCAGGCGTGCGGTGGCGCGGAATGGAACCATCGCTCAGTGCTCCCCGCCACGGGCCGTTGCGAACCGGCGCAGCGCATCGTGCAGCGTGCGCCGCGGCAACGGCTGCGGCAGGCGGTGCCGCCAGTTGGGATACACCGCCACGGTGCCCGGCAGGTTGACCTGCTCGCGCAGGCCCAGCGCGTCTTCCACTGGCAGCAGCGCCAACGGCGCGGGGCCGGCCGCCACGAAGGCGACCGCCGCGTCGTGCAAGGCTTCCGGGCAGGCGGCGTCGGCGCCGACTGCGCTGGCCAGCTGCGCCGCTTCCTGGCGCCGCCGGTCCATTGCCTGGGCGGTGGCCGCCGGGTCTTCGTTGCCAAGCTGGGCGCGCACGGCGATGTCCTCGCCACGCTGCCAGCCCGCCAGGGTGGGCAGGTCATGCGTGCCGGTGGTGGCCACCGCCAGCGGCCGCCACAGGTTGGGCGCCAGGAACTGGCCATCGGCGGCGCGCGCGAACGCCAGCACGTCCATGCCCAGCACGCCGCGCTCGGCCAGCTGCTGGCGGATGCCCTCGGGCACCACGCCGAGGTCTTCGCCGATCACGATGCAGCGGTGCCGCCACGATTCCAGCGCCAACAGGTTCAACAGGTCCTCCAGCGGGTAGCGCAGGTACGCGCCCGCGTCCGACCCGGCGCCTTGCGGCACCACCCACAGCCGTTGCAGGCCGAGGATGTGGTCGATGCGCACCCCACCGCGGTCACGCATGACCGCGCGCAGCAACGCGATGAAGGGCGCAAAGCCGGTGCGCCGCAGGCCGTCGGGCGCGTAGCTGCTCACGCCCCACACCTGGCCGTGCGGGGCGAACGCATCCGGTGGCGCCCCGATGACCAGGCCGCGCAACGCGGTATCGCCGGCCGCGGCTGCTTCGGCGCCGTCGGGCATGAAGCCGACGGCCAGGTCGGCGATCAGTCCCAACGCCATGCCACTGGCGCGGGCGCGCTCTTGCACCTGCGACCAGCTGCGGGTGGACAACCACTGGGCAAAGGACTGCAGTGCGGGATCGGGTTGATGCAGCACCGCCGCGTTGAAGGCGGCAAACCGCTCCAGCTCTACCCCACCGGCCTGTAGATGACGGTGCAGCGCGTCGCCGATGGCCTCCGGCGCCGCGTGCATGGCCTGCTGCCAGCGCGCCAGTCGCGCCCATTTGAAGGCGGCAGCGCCGGCCCAGTCGATCAGTCCGTCCGCCGACGCGGGCGGCGCGGCGTCGTCATCCTGCACCCACGGCGGCGGTGCGGTGTAGATCGGCTCCAGGTAGCGTCGGTCACTGGGCGAGTACGGGCTGAACAGCGGCTCGATGCGTCCGGCCGCATGCAGCGGACTGAGCGCCAGTGCATCGCCGCCCGCCGCGCACACGCGGCGACACCAGGCGGCCGCGGCGGCACTGTCGCCAATGCCGGCGTCGGCAGGCGAGCGACCGGCGTACACCTGCAGGGTGGCCCCCCACCGGCGTGGCGTCGCGGTGCCGGTGGCATCGTCCACGCCAAAGCAGCGCGGCGGCGCGACGGCGACGGCATGTTCATCGGCCCCGATCCGCAGCGTCCAGTAGCCAGGCCGCGGCGGGCAGTGCCAGCCGCCGGCGCCGTCCACCTGGGCCGGCGCGGTGTTTCCCGCTTCATCGCACCATTGGCCCGGGCCTGCATCGGGCGAGCCCAGCGTGATCCGCGCACCGGCCTGCACCGTGCGCAGGCGTGGTTGTGCACGTTCGGCCATGCAGCGCCGCAGGCTGTCGGCGCGCTGGGCGGCGGTTGCCGCTCGCCACTCCAGTGCGTCCAGCACCGCCACCAGGGTGGCCGGCTCCACCCGGCGCGCGATGCCATGAATGTCGCGCCAGTCGACCATCACGCCTACGCGCGCGGCCAGCTCAGCCAGTTCGTCAGCGGCGTTGGTCATGCTGTCACCCAGCGCGCTATCAGCGATGCCGGTGCCAACCGGCCCTGGTCATCCACCTCACCCAACTGGAGGACGGTCTGGCCCGCTGGCAAGGCGGCGGCCACCGGGGTCTGGCCCAGGTTGAAGGCCAGCCACCACTGGCCCTCGGGCAACGCCCAGCCGGCGGCGATCGCGTGTTCGGCCAACACCGTGCCACCGAGGCTGCGCGCGTGCCGCGCGCCCGCAACCAGATAGCGCCGACGCAGGGCCAGGAAGGCGGTGAAGTCGGCCAGCCACGGGTTCTGGGCCAGCGCGGCCGGCGACGGCAGCGGGCAGCGCGAGGCCAGGAAGGTCTCGACCGCATTCGGATCGGGGATCGTTTCGCGCGAGGCTGGCTCGGCGAAAGCCTTCAGCTGGCTGAACTCCCTGCGCCGCCCCTCGCGGACCGCCTGGTCCAGCGGCGGCTCGAAGTCGGTGAAGAACAGGAACGGCTCGCGCGCTCCCCACGGCTCGCCCATGAAGAACAGCGGCACCATCGGCGTCAATGCCGTCAGTGCATGCGCCACGCGCAACCGCGCGGGCGCCACCGAGCCCTGCAGCCGGTCACCCAACGCACGGTTGCCGATCTGGTCATGGTTCTGCGCGAACACCACGAAATGGTCCGGCGACAAGCCAGCGCTCGGCTCGCCGCGGCGATTGCCGTGCCGGTTGACCTCGCCCTGCCAGGCGAACCCTTCCGACAGCACCCGGGCCAGCCGCGCGGCCGGCGCGCCGGCGAAATCGGCGTAGTAGGTTTCGGTCTCGCCGGTCAACAGCACATGCAGCGCATTGTGGAAATCGTCATTCCACTGCGCGGTGTAGCCCTCGCCCAGCAACGAGGCCGCGTTGTTCTCATTCTCCACCACCAGGTCCACCGCGTGTGCAGGGCCATCGGCGTGGATCGCTTCACGCAGCGTCACCAGGAACGTCTGCGGATGGATCGCGTGCACCGCATCCAGGCGCAGCCCGTCAAAGCGATACTCGCGCAGCCACATCAGCGCATTGTCGATGAAGAAGCGCTGCACCCACGGCTGCCGGAAGTCGATGGACGCGCCCCACGGCGTGCGCACGTCCTCGCGGAAGAACTGCGGGGCATAGGCGGCCAGCTCATTGCCCTCGGGGCCGAAGTGATTGAACACCACATCCAGCAGCACCATCATGCGCAGCGCGTGGGCGGCATCGATCAGTGCCTTGAGCTCGTCGGGGGTGCCATACACCGAGGCCGGTGCATAGGGGAGCACGCCGTCATAGCCCCAGTTGCGGGCGCCGGCGAACGTGGCCAGCGGCATCAGCTGCAGGGCGGTGATGCCCATCGCCGCCAGGGCCGGGAGCTGCGCCTGCAGCGCCGTGTAGCCGCCCACCGCGCCTACGTGCACCTCATACAGCACGGCTTCGGACCAGGGCCGCCCGGCGCCACCGGTGGTCTGCCAGGCATAGGCGTGTTCGTCGGCAATCGCGCTGGCCCCCTTGAGGCCTTCCGGCTGCCAGCGCGAGGCCGGGTCGGGAACGCTCAGCGTGCCGTCGATGCGGAACCGGTAGCGACTGCCCGGCGCGCAGGCACAGGTCACCGCATGACAGCCGTCGTGCTCGGACACCATCGGCACGACCTCGCCTTCCAGCAACAGTTCCACGCCACGCGCCGCCGGTGCCCATAGCCGGAAGCAGTATCCGCCGTCGTCCTGCCGCCATGCGCCCAGTTGCCGCCGCCCAGGCGTCACTCAACCACCTGGAGGTAGATCGTGGACAGCGGCGGCAAGGTCAGTACGATCGACTGCGCATGACCATGCATGGCGATCCACTCGGCCTCGACCTGGCCATGGTTGCCCGCATCGCTGCCGCCGTAGAAGCGGCTGTCGCTGTTGAACACCTCGCGCCAGCGGCCGGCACGCGGCACCCCCACGCGGTAGCCATGCCGCGCCACCGGGGTGAAGTTGCTCACCGCGAGCAACGCCCCGGCACGGCCCGTTACCTCATGCCGGATGAAGGCCAGCACGCTGTTGACGTGGTCATCGCCCACGCTCCACTCAAAGCCTTCCTCGCTGCGATTGCCATGCCGCAGCGCGGGGATGTCGTGCAGCAACCGGTTCAGGTCTGCAATCGCCCGTGCCACCCCGGCATGTCCGGGCTGGGCCGCCAGTGCCCAGTCCAGTTCGCCGTCGTGGTCCCATTCGGTCGCCTGGGCAAATTCGCCGCCCATGAACAATAGTTTGCTGCCCGGATGGGCCCACATGAAGCCGTAGTAGGCGCGCAGGTTGGCCAGCTGCTGCCAGCGGTCGCCCGGCATCTTGCCCAGCAGCGAGCCCTTGCCGTGCACCACTTCGTCATGCGAGAGCGGCAGCACGAACTGCTCGGAGAAGGCATACATCGCGCTGAAGGTCATCTCGCTGTGGTGGTGCGAGCGATGGATCGGGTCGCGCTGCAGGTAGCTCAAGGTATCGTGCATCCAGCCCATGTTCCATTTGTGGGAAAAGCCCAGCCCGCCCTCGGCGGCCGGCGCGGTCACGCCGGGCCATGCCGTGGATTCCTCGGCGATCACCACCACGCCCGGGTAGGTGCTGGAAATGGCGGTGTTGAGTGCGCGCAGGAAATCGATCGCCTCCAGGTTCTCGCGGCCGCCATGCGCGTTGGGAATCCATTGCCCGTCCTCGCGGCTGTAGTCGCGGTAGAGCATCGAGGCCACCGCGTCCACGCGCAGCCCGTCGATGTGGAAGCGATCGATCCACTCCAGCGCGGCGCCGATCAGGAACCCGGACACCTCGCTGCGCCCGTAGTTGTAGATCAGCGTGTCCCAATCCGGATGCAGCCCCTGGCGCGGGTCCTCGTGTTCGTACAGGCCAGTGCCGTCGAAACGCTGCATGCCGTGCGCGTCGGAGGGGAAATGCGCACCCACCCAGTCCACGATCACGCCCAGGCCCTGCTGGTGGCAGCGGTCCACGAAGCGCGCGAACCCTTCCGGGTCGCCGTGGCGTGCGGTGGGTGCGTACAGGCCCAGCGGCTGGTACCCC
Source organism: Stenotrophomonas maltophilia (assembly GCA_002435595.1). GTDB lineage: Bacteria > Pseudomonadota > Gammaproteobacteria > Xanthomonadales > Xanthomonadaceae > Stenotrophomonas > Stenotrophomonas maltophilia_AC. The sequence goes on along the minus strand of DJBL01000166.1, from coordinate 51,435 downwards.
CACGAGCCGCCGAAGGGATGCTCGCTCACCGGCAGCAGTTCCACATGGCTGAAGCCCAGCTGCAGCACATAGGGGATCAGCGCGTCGGCCAACTGGTCCCAGTCCAGCACGGCGCCACCGGCACCACGACGCCACGAACCGGCATGCAGTTCATAGATGGAGATCGCTCCGGCCGCATTGGCCGCACGCGTGCGCATCCACGCCTGGTCCTGCCACGCATGGCCCACCTCCGAACCCACCACCGATGCGGTGCCCGGCAACGGCTCGCACTGGCGCGCCATCGGGTCGGCCTTGTCGGTCAGGTGCGTGCCGTCGGCGGCGATGATCTCGAACTTGTAGCGCGCACCGGCGACCACGCGCGGTATGAAGATCTCCCAGACACCGGCCTCTGCCCGGAACCGCATCGGATGACGCCGGCCGTCCCAGTTGTTGAACTCGCCCAGCACCGCCACCCGGCGTGCGTTCGGCGCCCAGACCGAAAAGCGCACGCCCTGCACGCCCTGGTCCACGGCCAGCCGTGCGCCCAGACCGGTGCGGATGCTGTGCGGGTCGCCCGCAGGAATGCCGGCAAGCAGCGCCGCATCCAGCTGCGGGCCGAACCCGAACACATCCTCGATCTCCTGCTGATGCGTGCCCCAGTCCACCCGCAGCAATGCCACTCCTGCACTCTCGCATGCGGACCCGAACACGCCCTCGCCCAATGCCGCCATCGGCTGCCAGCGCCCGCCCGCGTCGCGCCGTTGCACGCCCAGCGCGCCGGGAAACAGCACATGCAGCCGCCAGCGCCCGTGGCGATCGCGGTGCGGCCCCAGCAGCGCGAAGGCATCACCGGGGGCGCCGGCGGCCAGCGCGGCGAGCGCCGCCGACAACGGTTCCTCGGCAGCCGAAGCGCCCGATGGGCCGTCCTGGCCCTGCGGCGCGGGAACCTGCAGTTCGCAGCCCACGGTCATGCGCGGGCCTCGGCGGTGCGCTGGTAGAGGTCGATGTAGTGCGTGCCGGCCACCTCCCAACCGCTGGGGCGCAGCATGGCGGCGCGACGCATCGCGGCCATCAGGCGCGGCTGGCGGAAGGTGCGGAAGGCGCGCTGCACGCAGCGGCGCAGCATGTCCGCGTCCGGGCCATTGAACAGGAAGCCGGTGACCCCGTCGTCCACCGTATCGATCAAGCCACCGGTCGCATGCGCGATCGGCAGGCAGCCAAACCGCTGCGCATACATCTGGCTGAGCCCGCACGGCTCGAAGCGCGACGGCATCAGCAGGAAATCAGCGCCGGCGAACATCCGCCGCGCCAGCGTTTCGTCAAAACCGATATAGGCCGACACACTGCCCGGGAAGCGCCGCGCCAACGCGCGCACCTGCTCCTCGATCGCCGGCTCGCCACCGCCGATGATCACCAGCTGCCCGCCGGCGGCCACGATCTGCGGCGCCACGTCGCAGGTCAGGTCCAGGCCCTTCTGGTGCACCAGCCGCGATACCACCGCAAACAGCGGCCCGCGGCTCTCCGGCAGCGCGAAAGCGCGACGCACGTGGCGGGCGTTGTGGTCGCGGCCGTCGAAGCTGCGCACGTCGAAATGCGCCGGCAGGTGCCGGTCGGTGCTCGGGTCCCAGCTGGCGTCGATGCCGTTGACGATCCCGCTCAGGTGGCCCAGCGCGGCGCGGCGTGACAGCAACCGGTCCAGTCCGCAGCCCTCGGCCGGCGCGGTGATCTGCGCGGCGTAGCTGATGCTCACCGTGTTCACCTGGTCGGCATGCACGATGCCGCCGCGCAGAAACGACAGCTGCCCGTGGAACTCCAGCGCTTCGCACTGCGCCTCGTCGATGCCCAGGTCCGGCGCCAGCAGGCTCGGGAACAAGCCCTGGTAGGCCAGGTTGTGGATGGTCAGCAGGCACGACGCCGCGCTGCCCAGCCAGCGCACGTACGCCGCGGCCAAGGCACACGGCCAGTCGTTGAGGTGCAGCAGGTCCGGCTGCCATTCCATGCCCGTCTCGCCCGCGGCGATCAGCGCAGCGGCACGCGACAGCGTGGCAAACCGCACCGCGTTGTCCGCCCAAGGCGCGCCGGCGTTGTCCACGTAGGGAGTGCCCTCCCGTTCGTACAGCTCCGGGCAGATCAGCACATACACCGGCAGGCCATCGTCGAGCACGGTGTGGCCGATCACGCATGCCGGCAGCGCCGCGTGCGCCTCGGTCTGCCCCACCACCTGGATCGGCCCGGTGCGCGCGAGCACTTCGCTGTAGCCGGGAATCAGCACCCGCATGTCCGCGCGGTCACGCAGCGCGCGAGGCAATGCCGCCGCCACGTCGCCGAGACCGCCGGCCTTCACGTAATCGGCCATCTCCGAGACCACGAACAGCACGCGGCGTGCCGACTCGGGCAAGGCATTGGAACGACCGGTCAGCCCGCCCTGCAATGCAGACGGCTTGTGTCGTCGCACCAGGATGGCATCACTCTGGGAGAACGCTTCGGCACTGGCCGCCGAAGACGCGAGGGGGAGTTGGCGCGTAGGCATGGGGGACTCGATGGCAGATGGGCGCGACGCAGCAGACTCCACCTCGAACCGGAATGGCCGGCGCAAGCAATAGTCAGGAGAAAACCGCGAAGAGGGGGGAACCCCAGCCATTACTTGGGGCGTGATTCGAATCTACTCCCCTGCTCAATCAATGCGCCGTGAACTTGGCACGACAGTTGCGTGAACCGACATGCGCAAACGCTATGTGCTTATCCATTCGCCCTAGGGGCAGCTCACTGATGACGCACACTGAATCATTAAGACTCTACGTTCGAACGCGACCGGTTGGCATCCAACAGGCCTCGATTGCAGCGGATCAGCGCCGATGGCGATGCACCGTCGCCGGCAAGGGGCAGTGTGATCGACCCGACGAACGCGCCCGGCACCCTTTCTGCCGTCACGCAGGTGCCCCGATCGCGGTGCACCTGCTCGCCGCCCTCGTCGGGGCGTCCGGTTTGATTGACTGCCACAGTCTGTCCGCACCCTTCGCCATACACGCGCCGGTCCGCGCCGGGCAACCGGATTGACCACCGCTGCCGCGCTCGGCCTAGAATGTGACGGCAGCGTGGGGAATACGCCGCCGTCATCCTGCGCCGGGCGCGCCGCGCGGGTCACTTCAACAACATGGATGTGCCATGCAACACACCGCTTCCCTGTCACGCTTCTATGCGCTGCCTGTTACTGCCGCGATTGCCGCGGCGATCGATACGGATTTCGCCCAGGCCGACCTCGACGACCTGGTCCACGCGCACCTGTCGCGCAACCCGCTGTACTTCGGCGGCATCGACAAGACCCTGTCCGGCTTCGTGGTGCTCGACGACAGCGGCGACAACTACACCCTGCTGGACCTGCGCGGCGACGGCAGCGTGTGGTGGCAGGATCACGAAACACGGCAGCTGGAGCTGCGCTTTGCCAGCCTCGAGGATTACCTGGCCTGCCGCGCCCGGCTGGCCAAGGGCGAAGACTCCGAAGCCGCGCTGCTGGCCGAATACGCCTGCACGCCCAGCGCCCAGGCCGGCGACAGCGCCGCGCTGCTGGCACGCTTCCAGTGGCTGATGCACGCCCTGGCGCTGCCCGCCCGCGACCACCAGGGCAACGCCCTGCACAGCCCCGACACCCTGGCCTTGGACGCGTACACCCGTTACATCCCGCTGTTCCCCGAACCGGGCGACGACCAGCGCTGCTTCCGCAAGGAACTGCCACGCCTGGCCGGCGACCCGCACCTGGCCCTGTACTGGCTGCTGCATGCCAGCCTGCTGGGGCAGGACGCGCGCCTGGCCAAGGTGCTGGCGGCCATCGGGCCCACCGAGGTGCCGCTGCTGCAGGCATTCGTCGCCGTGTTCGGGCACCTGGCCGACGATGCCGACATCGCGGTCGTGCCCGGGTTTGCCCACCGCCGCGCGCGCCTGCTGCTCCTCGCCCAGATCGACTCGGCTGCACCGCTGCAGCAGCGGCTGCGCGCCATGGCGGTATCCCCGCACACGGTCGGCATGGAGCTGGTGGACGAGCTCACCCTCGCGCTGCAGAACGACCCCGACACCTTCGATGCGGCGCAGGCCCTGCAATCGCTCGATCGCATCCAGGCGGACGCGACGGCGGTGTGGGCGCTGCGCGCCTACCTGCAGAACCACCTCGGCCAGCCCGCCGGTGCCGCGGCCGACCGCGCCACCCGCCTGATGGCCGCCACCGCGCACGCCCCGCTGGACGCGGTGAAAGCCCTGCATCCCATCCTGCCCTTGATCGGCGATGGCGATGCCCTGCTGCGGGTGGTCACCCCATTGCTGGCGTGGGACGACCTGATGACGCGTGTGCTGGACATGCTCGAGCACGCACAGACCCTGCTGGGCATTGAGGTGATCGCCGCCGATGCACGGGCCCACCTGCGCCACCTTGCCGACGACCTCCTCACCATCTGGGATGCACCCAGCTTTGACGAGGGCGTCGTAGCCGCCGCGCCGGCCACCCGCGAAGCCATGGCCATCCGCCTGACGCGTCGTCCGGAGCTGGCCGACGCCGACGAAGACCGCGAATGGGCCATCCGCTTCGTGCTGGGCAGCCCGCTGCACGGCCGTGGCGCGCTGCTGCAGCGCGCCCTGCCGCAGCTGGCCCCACGCCTGCAGCGGCGTCTGCTGCCGGACATCTGCGCGCGCATCACCGATCCAGGTGACGGGCTGGTGCCCATGCTCGTGGCGCTGATCGGCGAGGAGCCACCCGCCGGCGATATCAGTGCCGAGATCGATGCCGACGCCCGTGCCGACGCCGTTCTTGAGGGCCTGCAGCCGCTCTGGGGCGATGCCCGCCTGTTCGAGCCCTTGATGGCGCTGCTCGAGCGGGCGCCGGTGAAGAGCGTGCTGGTGGACCGGCTCGGGCAGGCCATCCGGCCATTCCAGACCGCGCTGGACACTGCCCAGCGCCAGCGCCTGTTCCACTGGGCCCTGGCGCGCGTGCAGGCGCGCCAGGACGACCATTGGTCGCCGCGTATCCTGAGCGGCTTGGGCACGCCCGACCTGGCCCCCACCCTGCGCCGGGCCCTGCAGGCAGAATCGGCGGCCATGGCCGCCGGCCAGCCGGCCAGCGAGGACGTGCTGTCCCGCCTTTACGACCGCCTGGGGGAGCTCGGCAAGCAGGACCCTGATACCGCCAGCTTCCTGATCGATCGGCTTTGGGAAGAGCAGGCCTACGTGCGAGGCGTCTACTGGGCACTGCACGGCTGCTGGTCGCCGCCGCTGCATGCGCAGGTCATGCAGCGCCTGCGCGAATGCCCCCGCATCGCCGCTGCCGCCACTTACTGCGTCAGCGTGCATGCCTGGGACAAGCGCACCCAGCCTGCCCTGGACGTGGCCGCGCTCGTCCTGGACTGGCCGTTGCCGGACGACAGCGCCTCGCGCGCGCAGCTGAAGTACCTCCTGCTGCTCGGCAGCTCGCTGGCGCTGCTCCAGCAGCAGCCGGCACAGGTACGCGCCTTCCATCATCGCGCCACTGCCATCGATGGGCCTGCACGGGAACCCGGTGCGCGCACCGATGCCGCGTTCGACCCCTTCAGCACGGCCGATCTGCAGGCCAGGCTGCAGGACGCGCTCGATGGCAAGGCCGAACGCGAACTGGCCAGCCAGCACGCGCGTCTGCAGCAGGCGCGCGCCGACGGCACGCCGGACACCCGCATCACCTTGCAGGCCCTGGGCCAACTGGCGGGCGGCACCGCCGCGTTCGCCTGGTGCCGCGACCCCGTCAGCGGCACCACCCTGTTTCAGGACGTCCTGGGCAACACGCATTACTTCGACGGTTACGCCATCGTCGCCCCACCCTTCCAGCTACAGGGCTACACGTTGCGCGACGAAGGGCCGGCGTTCTTCCATGACGCGACCGAGGTCTCCGAACGGTGGATGTGCTGGAAGGGCGAGACCTTCTATGACTGGACCCGCCTGGGTGCCGCCATCAACGTCATCCACGGCGAAAACAACGCCGCCGGCCAGGTCAACCTGGCACTGCGCTTTGCCAGCGCTGCCGAGGCGGCGCAGTGGTTTGCCGCGGTTACGGCCAACCCGCCCAGGTCGTTCGTGGCCTGCGACCCGTGGTACCGCGCCGGCCATGGCGAGGTGTCGCGCACCCTGTACAACCCGCGCAAGCCCGGTGGCACCTACCTGCGCCTGCGCAACCAGGCCTGGACCGACGCCGACGGCAACCGTCTGCTCGGCGATGCCGCGCTGGCCGCGGTGAACGCGCTGGAAGTGGACGCACGCCGAGCGGGTGGCTTCACCTACACCATCGAATACCAGGACGACTTCAAGCGGCCGCAGGATCTGTCCGTGCTGGACTGGCTCACGGAAGTGCGCGCCGTCCACGCCGACACGCTGGCCGAATCGCTGGAGCAGACCGTGGACGTCGTGGCCACCTACCTCGCCGCGCACGTGCTCAAGCCCGCGGGTACCGCCCTGGGCGTGCGCCGCGACGGCCCGGCCAGCGCGGCCGACATCGATGCGCTGGCCGCCTCCCGCCACCACCCCCTGCCCGACGCGCTGGTGGCGTACTGGCAGCAGCATGCCTGCACCGGCTGGCACTACCCCGGCCATGGCCGCCGGCTGCTGTCACCGGCCGAGATCCTGGCCAGCGCCGCCGTCGACGGACACCGGCCGCTGGTGGTGGACGCCCATGGCCAGCCGCAGTGGCTGCTGGCTGACGCCGAAAATGAAGAGCAGCACGTGGTCCCACTCGATCCTGCCGTGGACAGGCGCTACCAGTACAGCGCCCATGGCGGGGTACGTACCGCACTGGCAAGCACCCTGCTGGATGCCCTGGAACGCGACGTCGCCGACATCGCCCTGCTCTGGCACGGCCAACGCGGCGACGCGGACGTCGTGCGCCTGCAGCTCGCCAGCGAGCGCGAGGTCACCACCCTGCGCCTGGACCGCGACGCCTGCGTGCTGGCCATCCGCAAGGGCAAGCGCGGCCAGCCTGGCAGGGTCCGCTTCCAGCACCTGGCCACGCCTGCCAAGGCCGCCGCGGCGTTCGACAGGGCACGCAAGGTGGCCGAGGCCGCAGGCCAACAGGCACACGCCAGCGCATGAAACGCAGGGCCGGTTGCGGCAGCCGGCCCCTCTGATTGCCCATGGCATCGCCGGTACACAGCCGCGCAGCGCCCACGGCGCTACCATCAGTCACGCCTTGCCCCCTCCGTACCGAGACCGCCATGCCACAGACCGTCATCCCCCAGCTGCGCATGACCCAGGCTGCTGTCAGCGTGCCGTTCTACCAGCGGATGGGGTTTGCCATCGACTGGGAACACCGTTTCGAACCGGGCATGCCGCTGTTCGTGCAGATCAGCCGCGAGGGGCAGCTGCTGTTTCTCACCGAACATGCCGGCGACTGCCAACCCGGTGGCGCGGTGTACATCCACGTGCCCGACGTGGATGCGCTGCATCGCGCCTTCGTGGCCGCCGGGGCAGCGGTGTTCCGTGCGCCGGCCGACGTGCCGTGGGGCGGACGCGAAATGATGGTGGTGGACCCGGACCACAACCGTCTGCGGTTTGCCACGCAGGGCGCCTGATTCGGCATCGCGCATAGGCGTGCCAGCGCATGACTGCATGAACCGGTCAGCTGCAGTGGGCAGGCAGTGCTTGAAGTGAAGAGGGCTGGCTGGGACGTCAGCGGCAAGCCCGAACGCAAGCCCCGGCACGTTGAAGTGCTGGCCCAGCGCGATGCCGGTGACTGGACCGGGCTGCACATGGACTTCGCCGGCGCCATCTACCAGCAGGAACCGGCCAGCGCCGAAAAGTGGGGTCTGTGCAGCTGACCGGTGCGCAGCGCGCGCACTCATGCGCCCCGGATCTTCCGCGGCGTTTCGATCAGGCCGACGGCAGGCGCCACTGCCGCAGGGCCGCGCCTCTGAAAGCCTGCTCGCCACACCCGGTGGGGCACTTCAGCACACGCGCCGCCGAGGTACTGACCAATCCGTTGCCTTCCTGCGCCTGGAAGATCACCTCGCACGACCGGCAACGCGCAACCATCGAATACAGGTGCACGATGCGTCCGCTGCTGGGGTCCTGCAGCGCGTTCACATCCAGCAGATCGAAATGGCAGCTGTCGGGCATCGCGCGCCGGGGAAGCGGAAGGGAAACGGAGGTCTGCAGGTTCACGGGCGCCGGCCTGGGAAGGGATGGGCGGAACTGTAGGGCGCGCGATGTGCAGCGGGAGTGCACGAAAAATGCACGCCGCGTGGTGCTGCCCGGCCTGCACGGCGAAGCGTCCAACCCTGAACCGTTTGGTATCCATGCGCGCGATTTCCGCGGATTTCACTCACGCCACACCCCCCATGCAAGCAGCATGGCCAAGCCCACTCCGGGCGCTATGCGAGGCGTTGAACATGGACAAGAACCGTACCGAAGGTGCAAAGAACCAGGTCAAGGGCACCGTGAAGGAAGTGGCTGGCAAGGTCACCGGCGACAAGGCCCAGGAGCTTGAGGGCAAGGCCCAGAAGAACGTCGGCAAGGTACAGAGTGAAGTGGGCAAGGCCAAGGACAACGCCCGCCACTGAGGTGAGCGCGCTGCTCCTGAGCGGTGGCGAGGGAGCAGTAGCGGTTACCCGGGCAAGGCCCACCGGTGGGCCGCCCGTAGCTGGGCATCGTCCAGCTACGGGAGCAGGCGGAGGCCTCCGGCCGCTACCTCACCCCACTTCGAACACCACGTCCTTCAGCGTGCCGGTGAAGACAAACGGTGATCGATACTGGCGCGACACGGCCTCACCCAGATCACGGCCGATATCCAGCGTCTCGGTGGCGCTGTAGCGTGCAGGCGGCACATGCGCGAAGGCCTGTCGGGCCACCTCCTTCCCATCGATCTCCAGCCAGCCTGTCCCACCGCCACCGTACTGCCTGCTCTCATGGGTGTAATGGAAGGCCACGGTGACCTCCCCCTCAGGCAGCGTGCCACCGGCACGAAGCAGGTCGCGCTCGCGCCCAAAGAAGTTGTTCTCGTACATCAACTCACCGTCCTTGATGAAGAAGGTGTAGCCAGCGCCGCCGCCGGCAGCCACGATTACACCTTCCGCGCCACCAGCCGGAATCACCAGGCGGGCGGTGATGGAATGGCTGCGCGCCTTTACATCCGGAGCGGTGCCTTCGCTGATCCGGGTGGTTCCGGCGTAGTACTTGAAGCGTGAGCGGCCGCGGGTCACGCTCGGGCGATCAGGGATGTGGGCGCGCTCGGAGAAGCGGTCATCGAGCGGAAACACGAAATTGGCTTCCGCCTCCTGTTTGAAGATGGCAAGCAGCTCGGCCAGTTTCTCCGGCTGTTCGGCCGAGAGGTCATTGGCCTGGCTGAAGTCCCGGCTGAGGTCATACAGCTCCCAATGGTCGTTCTCGAAGTTGCCATCGCGCCCCAGCAACACCCACGGCACGCCGTGATGGGCCGAGGCGATCCAGCCATCGTGGTAGATGGCGCGGTTGCCCGCATTTTCGAAGTACTGCGTGAGGTGGGTGGAAGGCGCGGTGGCGTCGGCGAAGGTGTGGATGAAGCTGCTGCCGTCCAGCGCCTGCTGCCGGATGCCGTTCACCGCCTCCGGGAACGCGATGCCTGCGGCCTCGTAGATGGTGGGCGCGATGTCCACCACGTGCTGGAACTGCGCACGCAGCTGACCGCCGGCCTTGATCCGCGCCGGCCAGGTCACCGAGACGCCGGTGCGGTTGCCGCCGAAATGGCTGGCCACCTGCTTGGTCCACTGGAACGGGCAATCGATCGCCCAGGCCCAGCCGACGGCAAAGTGGTTCTCGTGGTGGCCCTGCCCTATCTCATCGATCGCCGGCAGCATGCTGGCCACGTCGTCGGGGAAACCATTCTGGGTGGCCATGTTGTTCAACGTGCCGAACAGGCCGCCTTCGGGGCTGCAGCCGTTGTCGCCAAGCACGGCGATGATCAGGGTGTTGTCGGCATTGGGCAGCGCGTTCACCGCATCCAGCAGCCGGCCCACATGCTCGTCCAGGTGGGTCAGGAAGCCGGCGAAGCATTCCATCTGGCGGGCAAACAGGCGCTTTTCGTCGGCGCTGTGCGTGTCCCAGGCCGGCAGTTCCGCCGGGCGCGGGGTCAACTGCGCATCCGGCGGGACCGCACCGATCTTCTTCTGGCTCTCGAACAGCTCGGCCCGGTAGTCATCCCAGCCCATGTCAAAGCGTCCCTTGAACGGGGTGATGTAGCGTTCCGGCACATGGTGCGGGGCGTGCATCGCACCCGGTGCCCAGTACAGGAACCACGGGCGATCCGGGGTGATCGACTGGCGGGTATGCAGCCATTCAATCGCCTTGGTGGCCAGGTCATCGGTGAGGTGGTAGCTCTGCTCGGGAGTCTTGTCCGGCTCCACCGGCGTGGTATTGCGGAACAGTTGCGGGGTGAACTGATTGGTCTCCCCGCCCATGAACCCGTAGAAGGTCTGGAACCCCTTGCCGGTGGGCCAGCGGTCGAAGGGCCCCACCGGGCTGGTTTCCCAATCGGGGGTGTTGTGCCACTTGCCGAACGCCGCCGTGGTGTAGCCGTTGTAGGCCAGCACCTGGGGAATGGCGGCGTTGTCATCGGACCACATGCTGTTGTAGCCGGGGAAGCCGGTGGAGCCTTCGGTAATGGAGCCGTTGCCGGTGCGGTGATGGTTGCGCCCGGACAACAACGCGGCCCGGGTGGGTGAGCACAGCGCGCAGTTGTGAAAGTGGCTGTAGCGCAGCCCGGCCTTGGCCAGCGTGTCGATGTTGGGCGTAGGTATCAGGCCGCCAAACATCGAGGTCCCCCCGTAGCCCAGATCGTCGATCAGGATGACCAGCACGTCCGGTGCCCCGGCAGGGGGTGACACGGGCTGCGGAAAATCGGCCTTGGCCTGCTTGTAGTTCTCGCTGATGCTGCCGCCGAATGTGGGGGGTGGGAGGGGCAGGTTCTGAACGTCATCGTTCATCGCGCATATCCTGTTGTTGGGATCGACGTGAAGGGAAGGCGCCACCAGTATCCCCACCCGCGCCCCTCGCCATCGTCCGCATAACTACTGATGCTGCGCGGTAAATCTACTGAATCCACCCACGCGCGGTGGCCCCGGGAGAAATGCAGCGCACTGAAGCGCCAGTACTTCTACCAACCCGCCACACCGTTTTTTTTCGGATGCCAGCCCAGGATGCCGCCGCGAGACTGGGTAACCCGTTCACCGAGGCGCGATCATGAGTCAGGAACTCCCCGGCAGCTCCCTTCCCATTCCCGACCAGGCCTACCAGGGACCGCTCTCCTTCGACGCCAAGAAGCTGGGCGTGAAGCTGCCGGCGATCACCGCCAAGCGCCCGCCCGAGGGTGCGCCCAATGTCCTGCTGATCCTGTTCGATGACGTCGGCTTCGGTGCCGCCAGTGCCTTCGGCGGCCCGGTACGCACCCCTACCGCCGACCGGCTCGCCAACGGCGGCCTGCGCTACACCCGGTTCCACACCACCGCGTTGTGCTCACCCACGCGGGCGGCGCTGCTCTCGGGCCGCAACCACCATGCGGTGGCCATGGGCCACATCACCGAGACCGCCACGCCCGCGCCCGGCTACCGCTCCACCCGCCCCAACTCGGCCGTACCGCTGCCGGAGATCCTGCGCCAGAACGGCTACAACACCGCCCAGTTCGGCAAGTGCCACGAAGTGCCGGTGTGGGAATCCGGGCCGACGGGTCCGTTTGACCATTGGCCGGCCTTCAGTGGCTTCGAGCGCTTCTACGGCTTCATCGGCGGGGAGACCAACCAGTGGACACCCGCCCTGATCGACGGCGTGTCCACGGTCGAGGCACCGCTGGACCCGGCCTACCACCTCATGCCCGATCTGGCCGACAAGGCCATCGACTACGTGCGGCTGCAGAAGAGCCTGACCCCGGACAAGCCCTTCTTCGTGTACTTCGCCCCCGGCGCCACGCACGCGCCGCACCATGTGCCCAAGGACTGGATCGCCAAGTACAAGGGCAGCTTCGATCAAGGTTGGGATGCGCTGCGCGAAGCGACTTTCGCCCGCCAGCGCGGGTTGGGCGTCATCCCTGCCGATGCGGTGCTCACCCCGCGCCCGGAGGGCATTCCCGCCTGGGACGACATGCCAGCCGAGCTCAAGCCGATCCTGGCGCATCAGATGGAGGTGTATGCCGCCTTCCTCGAATACGCCGACCACCACACCGGGCGGGTGATCGACGCGCTGGAAGAACTGGGTGTACTCGACGACACCCTGGTGTACTTCATCATCGGCGACAACGGCGCCTCGGCCGAGGGTGGCATCAACGGCGCCTTCATGCTCACCACGGCTTCCAATGGCGGTGCCGAGTATGAAACCGCCGCGTTCTGGAAGCAGCATCTGGACGAGGTGGGCGGGCCCAGGGCCTACAACCACTACGCCGTCGGCTGGGCGCACGCGCTGTGCACGCCGTACCAGTGGACCAAGCAGGTGGCCTCGCATTACGGCGGCACGCGCAACGGCACCATCGTGCATTGGCCGGCGCGCATCGCCGCCAGTGGCGAGCTGCGCAGCCAGTGGCACCACGTCATCGACGTGGCACCGACCATCCTCGACCTGGCCGGGCTGGCGCAGCCGCATACCGTCAACGGCGTCACCCAGGTGCCGATGCACGGCGTGTCCATGGCCTACACCTTCAACGACGCCGAGGCCGACGAGCGCCACCTCACCCAGTACTTCGAGATCATGGGCAACCGCGGCATCTACCACGACGGCTGGACCGCGCAGACCAAGCACCGCACCCCGTGGGACGTGGTGGCCAAGGGCGTGGACTTCTCGCAGGACGTCTGGGAGCTCTACGACACCCGCACGGACTGGACCCAGTCCGACAACCTCGCCGCCGCCCAGCCGGACAAGCTGGCCGAACTGCAGCAGCTGTTCCTGATCGAGGCGGTACGGCACAACGTCCTGCCCATCGACGACCGCGCCGCCGAGCGCATGAATCCCCAGCTGGCCGGGCGCCCCACCCTGACCACCGGCGAGACCCTGCGCCTGTACCCGGGCATGACCCGCCTCGGCGAGAACGTGGCGATCAACGTCAAAAACCGCTCCTACGCGGTCACCGCCGAGATCGACGCCCCGGCCGAGGGACAGCTCAATGGCGCCATCATCGCCCAGGGCGGGCGCACCGGTGGCTGGTCGTTCTTCGCCGAGAACGGCAAGCTGGGCTACCACTACAACCACTGCGGCCTGCTGCGTAAAACCGTGCTCTCGGATACGGAAATCGGCACCGGGCGCCACCAGGTGCGGGCGGAGTTTGCCTACGCCGGCGGCGGCATCGGCCGCGGTGGCACGGTCACCCTGTACATCGACGGCAAGGCGGTGGGCAGCGGCGCGATCGAGCGCACCCATCCGCTGTACTACTCCTTCGATGAAGGTCTGGACGTGGGCATCGACACCGGCATGCCGGTGTACGAAGGCTATGTGACCGAGCGCGGCCGGTTCAACGGCACCATCCAGTGGGCGGAAATCCAGCTGGACCAGGACGACCACTCACACATGATCGACCCGGAGGAGCATCTGGCCGCGGTGATGCGGCATCAGTAGCGGGACGCGGGAGGCGGGGCGCGTCCCTGCCGGTCCCGCTCGGCTACAGCAGCACCTGCCGAGTGCTGGCCAGATAGCGATGAATGTCCGCTTCGACCGCCTCGTCGATCATATAGACCGGCCGCTGGCCATTGGGGCAGCGCAGACGCGGGGTGGTCCCGAACAATCGGCAGATCAGCGGGCGTTCGTGGTAGATCTCGCACCCGTGTTCGCCAAGATGGGGGCAACTCAGTTCGGCCAGCGCAGCGTCGCGCTCGGCCTCGCTTTTCACCGGCAGGCGCGCCATCTCCTCGCTCGACACGGTGACCGGGCCACAGCAGTCGTGGCAGCCGACGATGCACCGGAAGAAAGGAATCTGATCGCGCAGCCGCAGCAGGGTGTCGCTATTGGTATAAGGCATTGCGATGAGCCTCGGCCACGCATCGACGGTAGGGCATTTTACTACCCCCGCCGTCTCGATGTTGCAGGGCACGGCCGGACGCGCTGGATGACTCCCGCCTGGCGTGGCGCGCCCCACCCGGCAGGTTGATACCGGTCAGGGGACCGAGGATTCAAGCGCTGTCACGCGTCGCCCCTGCAGGTACAGCACCATCAACGCCAGCACCGCGGCCCCCGCGCCCGTCAGCGGGACGGACGCCAAGGTCGCAAAGCCGATCGTGAGGCTGCCCAGTGCACCGCCCAGCGCCGTGCCGAGATTGAAGAAGGCGATGTTCAGCCCCGCGGCCACCGAACTGTAGCGGGGAATGAAGCGCTGGGCCTGCCTGAGCAGTCGCAGGGTCAGCAGCGTCACGATGGAGAAGAAGCAGATGCCCAGCGTGCCGATCAGAATCATCATCACCACTGGCATGCGTGCGCAGCCGTACAACCCGAGCAGGTTCAGCGCCAATGCACCCAGCGCCAGCCGGAGGCTGCGATCCACGTCCATGGCGTCGGCAAGGGCGCCGCCCAGCAGATTGCCGGCGATGGCACACAGGCCGAACAACAGCATCCCCAGGCTCAGCCACTGCACATCCACCGCCGTCACCTGCTGCAGGTACGGGGACACGAACGTAAAGAACGAGAACGTGGCGATGCTGACGAGCGCGCCGATACCGGCGGTGATCAGCAGCTGGGGATGGGTGATGGCCGTGATGCCCTTCCACGCGCCCCCTCCGGCTGCATCCACCCCGGCCTCGCCGCGTGGCATGCACAGCGCCAGCCCCAGCATGCCCGCCACACTGAGCACGCCGACCGCCACGAAAACCACGCGCCAGGACCACAGGCTTCCCAGGTACGTGCCAAGGGGAACGCCGATGGCCAGTGCAAGCGTCAAACCGATCCACACCACCGACAGCGCCCGGCCTGAGCGCTGTGGATCCACCAGACGGGTGGCGGCGTCGGAGGCCACCGCCATGAAGACGCCGTGGCCCAGGCCGACCACGAAGCGGATAGCCAGCAAGACCACCAGCGTGGGCGACGCACTCATCAGCAGGCTGCCTAGCGCCAGCAACGCCGTGGCCAGAAGCAGGATCTGCCTGTCGCGCCAGTGGGCGACCAGTGCCGTGATGAACGGTGCGCCGATGGCAGCGCCCAGTGCGTAGGCGGCGATGGCCGTGCCGACCAGGGAAATCGGCGCGTCAAGGTCATCGGCCATGGCGGTCAGCAGACCCGCGACGACGAACTCGGAGAGGCCGAACGCGAACGCGCACAGCGAGAACACATAGATGGCGGCGGGCATTTCAGATCCTCAACAGCGGTGCTGCCGAAGACTAGGGGCTTGCCTGGCGCGGGTGAAGGACGGTCTGCATACCGCACCAAGACGCGGTGCATCTCACCCGCTCAGGGCGGTGACAGGGCGTCCAGCACAGCGTGTATCAAGCGGTCGCGGATCGCCGACGCCCGGGTCGCGTTCCACGCCATGAACAGGTCCAGCCGGGCCATCCGGTCAGGCGCCTCCACCTGCAGCGGGCGGAACACCACGTCCTCCCGCGCATCGGTCGCTACCGACGCCGGCAGCAGCGCGACACCGAACCCGGCGGCAACCAGAGCCACCAGGGTCTGCATCTGCCGGCCGTGCTGCACGATGTTGGGCACGAAGCCTGCTGCCTGGCACAGGCCGATGAGCTGGTCATGGAAGCCCTTGCCAAGCGTCCGCGGTGAGGCAACGAACGTCTCGTCCCTGAGCGAGGCCAGCGCAATGGTCGGGGCCGCTCCCAGCCGATGGCCGGCGGGCAGCGCGACGACGATCGGCTCACTGGACAAGGCCGCCAGGCGCAAGTGCGGGGTAGAGGTGCCCGGCGTCCGCATGAATCCGATATCCGCCCTGCCCTGCTCCAGGGCCACGACCTGCTCCTGGGTAGTGGCCTCCACCATGGTGAACGAGACGCCGGGCCACGCGTTTCGAAAGCCGCGCAGGGCGCGCAGCAGAGGCGCGTAGGGCGCAATGTTGATGAAGGTCAGCGTGAGGTGGCCCTCGATGCCCTGCGCAACCCGTCGCGTCTGCGCCACGCCCTCGTCCAATGCGCGCAGGGTGCTGCGCGCGGTGACAAGGAAGGCCGCACCGGCCGGGGTCAGCGCCACGCTGCGGTTGGTGCGCACGAACAGAGGCGCACCCACGGCACTCTCAAGCTTGCGGATCGCCTGGCTCAGCGGAGGCTGCGCCATATGCAGCCGCTCGGCAGCACGATTGAAGTGCAGCTCTTCAGCAACGGCGACGAACTGTTGGAGCAGGCGGGTCTCGATCACTGCAACGCCACACCTCGTGTCTGCCTGGATTGGGCCGGTGCAACATAGCAAATCACTGCGCTGCGGGCGCGCATTTTTGCCCAGAGCGCAAACCGGAGTGCCAACGTGATGGGCGGTGCAGGCCTGCCTGCAACCGCCGGCCGCGCGTCAGACGGTGTAGTCGATCTGGCTCATGTGGGCTTCCCCCATCCGGTCACCGTAGACCGGGAACCTGGACAAGGAGGTCTCGATCTCCTGGACGTCTGCCGGGGTCAGGCGCAGCCTGGCGGCCCCCAGGTTTTCGAGGAGATGCTCCACGCTGCGCGTGCCCGGAATGGGCACGACGTTGGGGCCCTTGGCAAGCAACCACGCCAGCGATACCTGGGACGGCGTCGCACCCATCCTGGCCGCGTACTGCTTGATCCACTCGATGATGGGCATGTTCAGCGGCAGGAACTCCCTGGAGAATCGGGGGAAACCTGCCCGGAAGTCCGCCTTCTGGTCGAAGGTGGTGGCGGTGTCGATCGTGCCCGTCAGGAAGCCTTCCCCCATGGGTGCCCAGGGCACGAAGCCGATGCCAAGCTCCTTGCACGTGTCCAACACGCCGTTGAGTTCGACATTGCGGGTCCAGAGGGAATACTCGCTCTGCACGGCGGCAAGCGGCTGCACCGCGTGCGCGCGCCGGATGGAGGCCGCGCTCGCCTCGGACAGCCCGAAGTTGAGTACCTTGCCTTGGGCAATCAATTCTTTCACCGCACCGGCCACCTCTTCCACCGGCACATTCGGGTCGATGCGGTGCTGGTAGTAGAGGTCGATTCGGTCGGTGCGCAGTCGCTTCAGCGATTCCTCCACCACCTTGCGAACATGCTCGGGCCTGCTGTTGGTGGCGATGGTGCCATCGATGGCGAACCCGAACTTCGTCGCAATCTTCACCTTGTCGCGGAAGGGCTGAAGGGCTTCGCCCACCAGCGCCTCGTTGGTGTAGGGCCCGTACACCTCCGCGGTGTCGAAGAACGTCACGCCGTTCTCGAATGCGGTGCGCAGCGTCTTGATCCCCTCTTCCCTGGGCATCGCCACGTTGTAGTTGCCGGACATGTTCATGCAGCCGGCGCCGATCTCCGACACCTCCAGCGTTCCCAGTTGTCGCTTCTTCATTGCCATCGGTCCTCCAGCCAAAACAGTTCCTGCGCCCGCGCCCTGGGCAGCGCCCAGGCCCAGCATCGATCCCGCTGAAACGGCTGCGCCGATCAGCGCCGCGCGCTTGATGAACGCGCGCCGGCTCACGCCGTGGTCTTCCTGCGGCCCTCCGTTCGTGCCTGCATCCATCGTCATCTCCGGTCAGCGGGGTGGCGGCCAGTGTAGGCAGCGGCCCAGGACCCGAAGTTGCCTGGACTGACGGATTGATTGCACGATCCAACGCGCGTGCCAAAGCGCCGTTGACGCGCCTGACCGGCGGGAGGATGCTCGCCCTGCCCTCAACCCTCTTGAAGCACCGTGAAAACGCTCACCTCTCCCTGGATGGCATCGCCCGCAACGCTGTTGGAGGCGGTCGCTGGCATTGCCCAATGCGATGGCGACGTCCCCACGGTCATCCGGGGGCTGAGCGTCCACCGCCGCAGCACCCTGGGCGCTCCCATGCCGTGCATCTACGGGCTCGGGCTTGGACTCACCCTGCAGGGCCGCAAGCAGGTCCTGATGGGCGAGGAGGTGTACGACTTCTCGCCGGGCATGTCGCTGCTTACCACGGTGGACCTTGCCGTGGCGTCCCACGTGGTGGAGGCCAGCCGGGACACGCCGTTCCTTGGGATGCTGCTCACCCTCGATCCGGAAACGGTCATCGACGAAGCCGCGCGAATGGACCTTCCTCCGTTGCCCAAGGGCTTCAGTTACAGGCCCATCTCGCTGGAGCCGCTGGACGCCCCACTCGTCGATGCGCTTACACGGCTGATCCGGCTGCCGTCCGAGCAACGCCTGGTGGGCGCGCTGGCCCCGCTGATCCGCCGGGAGATCACGGTCAGGCTGCTGGCCGGCCCCCACGGCCCGCACCTGCGCCACGTGGTGACGGTGGGCACGCCCGGCCAGCAGATCGCCAACGTCATGCGGTGGCTCAAGCTGAATTTCCATCGCACGCTGCGCATGGACGAACTGGCAGCGTCCGCCAACATGAGCCCGTCCACGTTCCGGCAGCACTTCCGCGACGTGGCCGGCATGAGCCCGCTGCAGTACCAGAAACAGCTGCGCCTGCAGGAGGCGCGGCAGATCATGCTCAACGAGCATGTGGATGCCAGCGTGGCCGGCCTGCGCGTCGGCTACGAAAGCCCCTCGCAGTTCAGCCGCGAATACAGCCGGCTGTTCGGTGCGCCGCCCCAGCAGGACATCCGCCGGCTGCGGGTCAGCTGAGCGCCACTCTTTCCGCATCAACAGGGTTCAACAACAATGAGCACACAGCAGGTATGGCTGATCACCGGCGCCGGTCGCGGCCTGGGCGTTGATATCGTCAAGGCTGCCCTTCAACGGGGGCATCGGGTTGTAGCGACCGCACGCAACGTGGAGAAGGCCGCCGCCCGGCTGGGTTCGCATGCCAACCTTCGCGTAGTGGCGTTGGATGTAACCCGCCCCGAGCAGGCCGAGGCCGCCATGCAGGCCACGGTTGAGGCCCCCTGGTACATCCTGCACCAGAGCGTGCTCATCGCGGCCCTGTTCTGGTTGAAGCCGCTGCACTTTGGCCCTGTGGTTGAGCCCCTGCTGGTCCTGGTGGCAACGGTGGCCGGCTGCCTGCTGCTGCACGAATGCCTGATTCGCCGCGTGCGCTGGCTGCGCCCGCTGTTCGGGTTGAAGGCCAACAAGACCGGAGCACGCACCGGACGCACAGCCTCGCCTGCGGTTGAAAGCACGGTCGACTACAACCAATGGCACAGGGACGCACGTGCATGGATGGCACAAGATGACGTTGGAATGAAGCGAAAGGAGATCGAATGAAGCACCTGTTTCTCTCGTTGGTCGTGCTGCTCATGAGCGGCACAGCCGGAGCTGCCGCAACAGCGCCCGACGCGAAGACAACCGTGGTGGTACTGGGGGTGGACCACGCTGCGCAGCTGGTGTCCAGACAGGACCGCCCCGCGCTCCTGGCAGCCTTCCTGGAGCGGGCCAAACCAGACGCGCTCTGCATCGAGCGGTCGCCGGAAGCCTATGCACGCAACGACTACTATGCGTTCACCTATGAAGTGCAGGACGTGGTGGTTCCCTTCGCCCGGCGTAACGGAATAGACCTGTGCCCCATCGATTGGGAACCGTCGGTGGAGGATGCGAAATTGGGGTTCGGCGTCGACCTGGGCGCAGTACCGGAACTTCGGCCGGCCAGCGGTTTCCAGCAGTTCCTCGCCTTTCCCTCGCCCAGCGCCCTGACCCGCGACCTGTTCCATGCGGATGACCCGAAGAACCTGGAACGCATCTCGCGCTGGGCGGCGACCCCGGCCACCCGGGCAAAGGACGATCTGCCGCGCCGGTTGTATCTGTATCGCACCTACCTGCAGGCCCAGCGCGTGGCAGCGGCGGCAACGGCGCACCGGGGAGGCACGGTCGTGGTGGTGGTGGGCGAGTTCCACAAGCGGGACATCGAGGCGATCCTGGCCGATTCGCCGGGCGTGCGGATCGTGCAACCGTCGAGCATCGGCAAGCCCAGCGAAGCGGATGTTCGCCGCAATGACCGTCGGGAATACCGCCTGGCCATTGCAGGCTTCAACCTTCTGGGTGTGCAGTCCACCACGGGCAACATTGACCACGCCTTCGTTCGCGAGACGCTGCAGTCGCTCAAGGCCGACGCCGACGCCCCAGAGATCAGGTTGCTCGAAACCCGGTTGGACGTGCTCCAGGGACACATCACCCCCGCCGCCGCCGTGGAGCGCTACCACGCTGTTGCGACAGAGGCCGGCGATGCACCGTTCACCTGGACAGGCGTCACAGATGCCGCCCGCATCGATTCGTACTTTGACCCGTTTGGCAACCTCACCGTTGGCCAGCGCGCCCTGCTTGAAGCGGCGCGCGAGCTTCAGCGAAACGGCGAGGACGATGCCGCCGCGGCGATACGGCATGAACTGGGCAGCGCGCTCGGCAAGCGAAAGAAGGCCCAGCTTGCTGCGTATTGGGACCGCTACGTCCCCAAGGAAACCGCAGCAGAGGCGAAGTGATTGCCCGCCAGGCACGCGCCCGATGCTCTTCCCAACCGCACTGTCTGGCATGAATGGGCGACCGCGTTCCAGGAGGGTGAAAAGCGGCGAATGGGTCGTGTAGCAGGCCTTCACGGATCTGCGCACCCCCCTAACGAGAGAGCGCCTAGCTTCACCACCCACCACCTACCCGGAGAATCCTCATGGCGATCAAGACCGCAGAAGACCTGTTCATTCACGAACTGTCGGACATTTACAGCGCGGAGAAGCAGATGGCCAAGGCGCTTCCCCGCCTTGCGCGCGCCGCCACCGACCCGGACCTGGCCGCCGCCTTCGAAACCCACCTGGAAGAAACCCAGGGCCAGATCGAGCGCATCGACCAGGTGGTCGAGCTGCTGGGCATCCGGCTCAAGCGCATCAAGTGCGCGGCCATGGAGGGGTTGGTTGAGGAGGGCAAGGAGGCCATCGACAGCATCGAGGAAGGCCCCGTGCGCGATGCCGCGCTTATCGGCGGTGCCCAGAAGGTTGAACACTACGAGATCGCCTCCTACGGCACCATCGCTGCCCTCGCCAAGCAGCTGGGTTACAAGGACGCGCTGCCGCTCCTGCTGGAAACCCTGGAAGAAGAAAAGGCAACCGATGAGAAGCTGACGATCCTGGCCAAGTCCGGCGGCAATGCCAAGGCCGCGAAGGCGGCTTGAGGCCCAGGGCGATCAACAGGGACGAAGACGATCTGCCGGCGGCCCCTTTTCCGGCTAGCTGAAGTGGCTGTACAGGGGGAGCGGCATGGACCGCCGCTCCTTCACCACACTTCGCCCAGCGCAGGACCCGTGGCGAGGCGGGTCACTCCGGTGCTTTCCAGCCCCGGGAAAGACGATGGCCCGACATCGCGCCGGACCATCAGGATGACAAGCGCCTTGGATGTACGCGTCACACGCTGCCGCTCATCTCCATCTGGGCTTCATTTCGTCCGCTTGCGGCACGCGGCGCTTGCAGGGAAGCAGCCGGATGCAGAGCATCGTCAGCGGCCAGGTCGCTTTCGCGAGAACCAGCACCTTTGTGTTCAAGGCTCTCCTGCACCGCTGCGAGCAATCGGCTGGCACAGCGGACGGCGCTCCCCAGGGCCGGGTCCAGCCCCACGAGGTAAACGAAGCAGCCGTCGAACTTCGCCGACGCGGTCTCCAAGCCCTCTGAATATGCCATCTCGCGCTTGAGCGCCTTGAACCAGCGCTTGGGTGGCTCGGCGGCCAGCTCGATCACGACGGCGGCTTCGCCGAATCCCAGCGGCATCGCTTCGATCCTCAGTACCTGGGGATTTGACGGGGTCTTTTGTCTGGCGGCCATTGTCCTTCTCCTCTGGAACAATGACGGAAAAGTATCCTCAGCAGGCGCCAAGAGCGCGTCAAAATTTGCTGACCGCCGGCGCGGTTTTCTCTGCAGCTGCAGTGGCGCTGCGTAGCCGCGCAGAGAAGGCGCGAAGGGGCATGCTTCTCTGCACCCTTGCGGCACCTCATGTGCTGCGAGGACTCGTCTCAGGCACTTCGTGCTGTCAGGGATCGGTTGCGCAAGCTGAGGCTGGCACGCGTCAGGGTGCAGACACCCCTGACATCCGCGCCAGCACATCCGCCCGGCAGACATCCAGAAGTTCGTCCGCCAGCGCCGAATCGTCCGGGCAGGAGCGGGACAGCACCATCGCCCCAACCGCCTGCGCCATCAAGGCGATCCGCCGCGCGCGCACCTGTTCGGCGGTGGCGGCGTCGGCCTGCTCTTCCGCCGTGGAAGCGACCGCCAGCTGCGCCTCGATACCTGCCGCAAAGGCCGCCTTGACCGCCGCCGGCTGACGCGCCGCGTCGGTGCACAACGCGGCCATGGTGCAGCCCTGGCCTGGCGCGTCCCGGTGCTCGCGGGACAGGTAGTAGCGCACGAAGCTCTCCCGGTCCGTGCCGGCCGCGGCCTCGGCCGATTTGGCCAGGCCGCAGCTCGCCGCCTCGGCCATCAGGTCGGCCTTCGACGTGAAGTGCTTGTAAAAGCCGCCGTGGGTGAAGCCGGCAGCCGCCATCAGATCGGCCACGCCCACGCCGTCGTAGCCCCGCTCCCGGAACAGCGTGGAGGCGGTGTCGACGATGTGCGCCCGGTTGGCCTGCGCCTGTGCCTTGGTGACCTTCATGACCCGGTCTCTCTTCACGCTCTGCCTTGGTGAAGCGCACTTTACCACGATAGATGACCACCATCATCAAACCGTTGACATCTAAGATGACGGTCATCATCATTGCCGCGCACCGTCAGCCGCCGCCACCGCGGGGCGGGCCTTTCCCCCTCAACAATCACGACCCCGCACCCACCATGACCCCCTCCCCGCTCTTCCAGCCCTCCCCCCTCGGCCCGCTGACCCTGGCCAACCGCATCGTGATGGCACCGCTGACGCGCAACCGCGCCGGTGCCGGCCTGGTGCCCAGCCCGCTTGCGGCCACCTACTACGCCCAGCGCGCCTCGGCCGGCCTGATCATCACCGAGGCCACCCAGATCTCGGCGCAGGCCCAGGGCTACCAGGACACCCCAGGGCTCTACACCCAGGACCAGATCGACGGCTGGCGCGCGGTCACCGATGCCGTGCACGCACGGGGTGGGCGCATCTTCGTGCAGCTGTGGCACGTGGGCCGCATCTCGCACGTGGATCTGCAGCCCGGCAATGCCGCGCCCGTCTCCGCCTCGGCCATCCGCGCGCAGACCAAAACCTTCGTCCACAACGGCTTTGTCGATGTGTCCGAACCGCGCGCATTGGAGCTCGACGAGCTGCCCGCCATCGTCAACGACTTCCGCCAAGCCGCCGCCAACGCCATCGCCGCCGGTTTTGACGGCGTGGAAATCCACGGTGCCAACGGCTACCTGCTCGAGCAGTTCATCAAGGACGGCGCCAACCAGCGCACCGACGCCTACGGCGGCTCCGTCGAGAACCGCGCGCGCCTGCTGCTGGAGGTCACCGCCGCCGTGGCCGGGGAAATCGGCGCAGACCGCACCGGCGTGCGTATTTCCCCGGTCTCGCCGGCCAATGCCATCGCCACGGTCAGCGACCCGCAGCCGCAGTACGACTACATCGTCGACCAGCTCAACGCGCTGGGCATCGTCTACCTGCACGTGGTCGAAGGCGCAACCGGCGGCCCGCGTGACGTGGTGCCCTTCGATTTCGATGGCCTGCGCGCCCGCTTCAAGGGCACCTACCTGGCCAACAACGGCTACGACCTGGGCCTGGCCAGCGCACGCCTCGCCGAAGGCAAGGCCGACCTCATCGCGTTTGGCCGCGCCTTCATCAGCAATCCCGACCTGGTGGAGCGCCTGAAGACCGGCGCGCCCTTGAACCCACTGAACCCCGCCACGTTGTACGGCGGAGGCGCGGAAGGCTACACCGACTACCCCGCGTTGACCGATACGACGCCGCAGTAAGCCTTCCACAACTCCCTGCCGCACACCCCCGTTCGCCCACCCCATTCCACGAGACACACCATGAGCCTGCTTCCCACCGTCCTCATCACCGGCGCCTCCAGCGGCATCGGCACCGTCTACGCCGAACGCTTCGCCCGCCGCGGCCACGACCTGGTGCTGGTCGCGCGCGACACGGCGCGCCTGGACACCCTGGCTGCCCGCCTGCGCCAGGACACCGGGGTCGCCGTGGACGTCCTGCCGGCCGACCTCACCCAGCGCGCCGATCTGGCCAACGTCGAAGCCCGCCTGCGCGACGATGCCCGCATCGGCATCCTGATCAACAACGCGGGCATGGCGCAGTCCGGCGGCTTCACCGACCAATCGGCCGACAGCATCGAGCAACTGGTCACCCTCAACACCACCGCCCTGACGCGCCTGGCCGCAGCCATCGCCCCGCGGCTGGCCAACGCCGGCGAAGGCGCAATCGTCAACATCGGCTCGGTAGTGGGCCTGGCGCCGGAGTTCGGCATGTCCGTCTACGGTGCCAGCAAGGCCTTCGTCCTGTTCCTGTCGCAGGGGCTCAGCCTGGAACTGTCGCCCAGGGGCGTTTACGTGCAGGCCGTGCTGCCGGCAGCCACCCGCACCGAGATCTGGGAGCGCGCCGGGATCGACATCAACACCTTGCCGGACGTGATGGACGTCGGCGAGCTGGTGGATGCCGCCCTGGTCGGCTTCGATCGCCGCGAAACCGTGACCATTCCGCCGCTGCATGTGGCCGCGCGCTGGGATACGCTGGAGGCATCGCGCCAGGGCCTGCTCTCGGACATCCGCCAGGCGCAGGCAGCGGAGCGTTATCGCCCATGAAAGCCTTCCTCATCGACCGCTATGGCAAGAACGAAACGGGGCACATCGATGAGGTGCCGATGCCAGCGCTGCGCGATGGCGATGTGCTCATCCGCGTGCACGCGGCCAGCGTCAACGCGCTGGACCCGAAAATCCGGCGGGGCGAATTCAAGGTGATCCTGCCGTACCGCCTGCCGCTGATTCTGGGCAACGACCTGGCCGGTACGGTGGAGCGCGTGGGCGCCGGCGTTTCCCGGTTCAAACCGGGCGATGAGGTGTATGCACGTCCCGACGATGACCGCATCGGCGCGTTCGCCGAGTTCATCGCCGTCAACGCGGCCTCGGTGGCCCTCAAGCCGGCCAACCTCACCATGGTGGAGGCCGCCTCGCTGCCGCTGGTCGCGCTGACCGCGTGGCAGGCCCTGGTCGAAACCGCCCAGCTGAAGCCCGGGCAGAAGGTCTTCATCCAGGCCGGCTCGGGCGGGGTTGGCACCGTGGCGATCCAGCTGGCCAAACACCTTGGCGCGTTCGTTGCCACCACCACCAGCACGCCCAACGCGGGGTGGGTGAAAGCGCTGGGCGCGGATGTGGTCATCGATTACAGGCAGCAGGATTTCGCCACGGCACTGCACGACTACGATGTGGTGCTCAACAGCCTGGGCAAGGAGGAACTGGAGCGCTCGCTGCAGATCCTCAAGCCGGGTGGCCACCTCATCTCCATCTCGGGCCCGCCCACGCCCGCGTTCGCCGCCGCACGTGGCCTGGCCTGGCCGCTGAAGCAGGTCATGCGCCTGCTCAGTCATGGCATCCGCAGCAAAGCCAGGAAGAAGGGGGTCACGTATACCTTCGTCTTCATGCGGGCCGATGGCGCGCAACTGGGCACCCTCACCTCGCTGGTCGAGTCCGGCGCACTCGCACCGGTCATCGACCGGGTGTTTCCGTTCGAGGACACCCAAGGCGCGTTGGCCTATGTGGAGAGTGGGCGGGCGAAGGGCAAAGTGGTGGTGGAACTGTAAAGCCGGCGCGGCTCAGGCGCGCGCCATCTGCTGGCCTTGCGCCGCACGTCCAGGAGCAACGCGACCCGCAGTATCCGGCGCTGCACCACCTTGGGGGTGATGCAGCCGATTGAGTGATTGAATGAGGCTGCAGGGCGGTTGGCGCCAAGCAAGCCGGATCTCAGAGTCCGCCGCCAATAGCCACCCCCTCTACATGTTAATATTTCTCATTCGCACCTACGCAGCCCCTGCCCCCGATGACCCGCCCGTCGCTTCGCCCCTCTGCCCTGGGCCTGTCCCTGACCTTCGCCTGCCTTTCGGCCCATGCCGCTCCGCCCGCCTCCGCCGATGTGCACCAGCTCGACGCAGTACGGGTCCTCGGCCGCGCCCAGACCCTCTACCGGGTGGACGACGCCACGGTGGGCACGCGGACGGATACGCCGCTGGCGCTGGTGCCGCAGTCCATCCAGGTGGTGCCGCGTGAGCTGATCGAAGACCAGGCGGCCCGCCAGATCACCGACCTGTATCGCAGCATCAGCGGCATCAGTTTCTTCAGCTACGCTGGCGTGACGCTGCGCGGCTTCCGCCAGGAAAACGTGCTGTATGACGGCCTGCGTGGTGACCCCTATGCCGGCTTTTCGGTGCCGCAGCTGTTCAACATCGAGCGTGTGGAAGTCCTGAAGGGACCGGCCGGCGCCCTGTACGGCGGCGGTGATGCCGGCGGCGTGATCAACTACGTCACGCGCAAGCCGAAAGCCACGCCCGAGCGCCGCATCGAACTGCAGGCCGGCAACAACGACTTCCGGGCTGCATCGATCGAGGCCACCGGGCCGATGAACGCCGCCGGCAGCGTGCGCTACCGCGCCGGGCTGTATGGCGATACCGAACAGGGCGTGCGCTGGAACGCGGACAGCGAAAGCGTGATCGGGGATGCGTCGCTGGCCTTCGACGTAGGCGACACCGGCGAGTTGACCCTGCAGTTCACCGACATCACCCAGAACCTGGGCGGCAACCGCCTGCGCGGCGTACCGGTGGACGACAACGGCAGTTTTCTCACCGACCGTCGCTGGAACCACAACGAGGCCACCGATTTTCTCGACATGCGTGCCAAGGTTGCGCTGGCGCAGTACCGCTTCTCACCCGGCACCAACCTGGACGTGGATGTGGGTGCACGCTGGTTCGAGAACAACGAGCACCAGATCTACCACGAGCCGATGGGCCTGATCGACCGCAACCGCGACGGCGTACCCGAATGGATGACCCGCCAGCTGCGCAACCAGATCCGCGACAACGATGCCTTCACCGCCAACGCCAATGCGGTGTGGCGCATCAGCACCGGCCGCATCGAGCACAAGGTGCTGTTTGGCGCCGATGTGTACCAGCAGGATGCCGACTTCACCGCGCAGACCGCCAACAGCGCCGATCTGGCCCGGGGTGCCGGCCCGGTGCCGGGCATCGACCTGTTCAACCCGGTGTACGGCGCAAGTTCGTGGCGCGACTACAACCTGGCCGCCCTGCCCTGGCGCAGCACCAGCACGCGCAGCAAGCGCTACGGCGGCTACCTCCAGGACGAACTGACGCTGACCCCGCGCTGGCATGTGCTGGCCGGACTGCGCTGGGACGGGTTCAAGGACGATGACCGCGTGGCCGGCACCGCCGTGGATGGCAACGACATCAGCTGGCGGCTGGGCAGCACGTACACCGTGCGGGAAGGCGTCAATCTCTACGCCAACATCGCCAGCGGCTTCATGCCCCAGAGCGCGGCCAACCAGAGCGCCGAGGCGGGCGGCCCGTTCGATGCCGAGCGCAGCAAGCAATGGGAAGTCGGGTTGAAATCCCTGCTGGCCGAGCGCGTCACCCTGAACCTGGCCGCGTATCGGATCGACCGCAGCAATATCGTGCAGGCCACCGGTGAGATCGTGGATGGCGTCAACCAACTGGCCGCCCTGGGCCTGGTGCGCAGCACGGGCATGGAGCTGGACCTGCTGGCCGATGTCACCGAGCGCTGGGTGCTCAACCTGACCTACGCCTACAACGATGCGCGGGTGAAGGATGCCGGCAGCAACGGCATCACCAATGCGTCCGGCGACCGCTTCGCCAATGCGCCGCAGAACAAGCTGGGCCTGTGGACACGCTACGACCTGCCGGCAATCCATTCGGCCATTGGTTTCGGGGCCGATTACGTGGATGAGCGCGTCAGCCTGGATGGCCAACGGGTTAAGCCGTACACCGTGTTCGACATGAGCTGGAAGACCCAGTGGCAGCAGTGGCAGTTCCAGGCCAACGTCAAGAACCTGTTCGACAAGGTGTACGCCGCCAGCGGGTTCACCGAGCGCACCGGCCACTTCCCGGGTGAGCCGCGCCGCGTGTACGTGCAAGCCGCGTACGCCTTCTGAGCCCGCCCATGCGCCAGCCAGTGCCAGCGCCCCCCAACCGCCCGGCAAGCGCCGCGAGTGGCCGCCGGCTGTGGTTCGACCTGCACAGCTGGCTCGGCCTGAAGCTGTGCCTGTTCATGGGCTTTGTCTGCCTCACCGGCACGCTGGCGGTGTTCTCGCAGGAGATCGACTGGCTGCTGCACGCCCCCATGCGCGTGACCGATGGTGGTGGGCACGCCGGCTGGGGGCCGGTCATCCACGCCGCACAGGCGGCACATCCGGACTGGGAGCTGGAAGGCATCACGGCCGGCCACACCCGCCTGTTTGCCGCGCGCGCGCAGATGCGCCTGCCCGATGGCAAGCGGCGCTTTGTCTGGGTCAACCCGTATACCGCGCAGGTGACCGGCGACACGGGCTGGTTCAATACGCAACGGTTGCTGCGCAATACCCACCGCCACCTGATGCTGCCGGTGGCCTGGGGCGTGCCGCTGGTGGCCTCACTGTCCATCCCGTTGCTGCTGTCGCTGTTGAGCAGTCTGTACATCTACAAGAAGTGGTGGCGCGGTTTCTTCAAACGGCCCGACCCCTCACGACCGCGCCGCCTGTGGGGCGATGTCCATCGCTTGGCCGGGGTGTGGTCACTCTGGTTTCTGCTGCTGATCGGGTTGACCGGGGCGTGGTACCTGATCGAATCGCTCGGCGGCGATGCTCCGGCCGCACCAACCCTGCGACTGGCCAAGGGCGATGACCGCGCTGGCGCCGTAGACCCGGCCGCCGTCGACGCCGCAGTGCAGACCGTCCGCCGGCACTGGCCCCGCCTTGAGATCCTCGGCGCCATCCCCGCGCGCGATGGCGGGAGCATCCTCTTCCTGGGCGAGGCCGATGCCTGGCTGGTGCGGGAGCGGGCGAACAACATCGCCGTGGACCTGCATACCGGTCACGTGATCGGCATGCATGACGGCCGTGCGCTGGGGGTCCATCAGCGCATCGCCGAAATGGCCGATCCCCTGCACTTCGGCAGCTTCGGTGGCTGGCCGATCCGACTGCTCTGGTTGCTGGCCGGCACGCTGCTGACCGGGCTGTGCTTTACCGGCGTGTATCTCTACGGGCTTCGCACAGTGGATGCGCTGCGATCAAAAGCAAAGAGGCGGCAGGCATGAGTCCTGAAAAACTGCCCGGCCCCTGGCGCGCGGCGTGGCAAGGCATGGGGCGCTGGCGCTGGCTGTGGCTGGCCCTGTTGCTGGTGTGGGCATCGCTGGTGCCGCTTGAGGCCATGAAGTAGAAGCCTTCACCCGACCAACGATGGCATCCTGCATGTACGTGCGGGAGAGCAGCGATGCCGATGACGGGAAATTTTCTTGCAGCAAGCGCGGTCACGCTCAAGGTCGGCGTGGTGTTCTGGGTGCTGGTGGCCTGGCGGACACCGGGGGGCGAGCCGTGGGACGCGGCCGCGTTCTGGACCGTCGTCTATCCCATCGCACTGGTCATCGCCGCCGTTCTAGGCGCCTGTTTTCCCCGGCGGGCGTGGCTTTGGGGCCTGTTGCTCATCGCGTTGCAGGTGCCGGTGGTGGCCGTGACGGCTGGCGTTGGCCCATTGTTGCTGGCGGGGCTGGTGTACGCGCTGGTGCTGGCGGTGCCTGCGATGGCTATCGCGGCGGCGGCGGGAGCGCTGCGCCGCCGCCTGCATCGGGGGGGCTGAGACGCTCAGCGCCTCGCTGGCTGCCATCCGGCCCGCAGTGCATCCCCGGGACTGCAGAACATGCGCTCGCCACGGCTCAGGTCGATGCTCGTACGCTCGTAGTCCCGCTGGCCTGGCACGTGGTAGATCTTCTTGCCCTGGTGGGAAATGTTGCCCTTGATGCGGCATCCGCCCGGCGCCGGTCGCGCGGCCACCGGGGCGTGTCGTGCTGCCTGGTCGCGCTTGCTGCGGCGATAGTCCGCTGGCATCTGGAACCGCCCCTGCCAGAGGTTCCGCTGGTGCTGGCGTGCGTCGGCTTCGTCTGCGATGAATGCCGTCGCGTATTGGCGATACGCCACCGCCCAACCGGAGCGCACCATCCACCGATTGACCGACGTCCCTTGAACAAAGCACTCCGCCACCACCCTGCCGTAGCGGTCGGTGTCCTTGGGCTGGCAACGAACGGTTTTCTCCAGCAGATAAGCATCCAGCGCGGCGGCGGAACGACGCCCACAGGGCCAAGCGCGCCCATCGTTGGCGGTGCATTGCTGCGCGCTTTCCGGTGCATCGATGCCCCAGAGGCGGATGCGCTGCTTGGCCACGGTGAGGGTGTCCCCGTCCGTGACCGTCGCGCGGCCAGCCAGCTCTGCTGCCACACCAGGAATCGAAGCAGACACCAGAAGCAACACCGCCAGACCTTTTGCCACCATCAACAACAACGTCCTTCAAGCGCACGCTCGGAAGCCAGCGCCAGTTAAAACAGGGCCGAGCACTTTAGCGGAAGTGGAGGAAGGACGCCGACCCCATCGACAGTCCTTCAATCCCGACGTGCATTCCTGATGCGGTCGCCTAAATATGAAACGCCGGACCTGCCGACAACGCCGGCGCGTTCACCCTGACCCGCAACGCAATGAGCAGGCTGGCGAGGAGCATCACCGCCGCAGCCACGGTGAGCACGGCAACAATGCCTCCCAGCCCGAATACCAGGCCGCCCAAGGCGGCGCCCGCGGCGATGGAAGACTGCACCGCAGCGACCACCATCCCGCCGGCACTCTCGGCCTGGTCCGGCACCGCACGCGCAACCCAGCTCGACCAGGCCACGGGCACGCCACCGAACGCCAAGCCCCACAGCGCGACCAGGATCGACAGCCCGCCAATGCCCACCGGCAACAGAAGCATGCCCAGTGCGGCTGCGCCCACCAAGGCCGGCATGATCACCAACGTGACTTTCAAACTGCGCTCCATGAGCCAGCCGGCCAGCAGGGTGCCAACGAAATTCGCCACACCGAATCCGAGCAGAATCAGCGCCAGGCCATCGGCGCTCATCTGCCCCAGGCTTTCCAGCGTTGGGCGGATGTAGGTGAAGAGCGAGTACTGACCGGTGTGCGCCAGGACACAGCCCAGCATCCCCACCGCAACGCCTGGCCGGCGCAGGAGCCCCACCACCGACTCGGGGACTGCCGCCTGGCGCGGGGCCATTCGGGGCAGCGTGAACCACTGGAACGCAAACGTGAGTCCACCTACCGCCGTCGCCGCCCAGAACGCGCTGCGCCAACCCAGCAGTCCGCCGAGGTAGCTCCCCAACGGAACCGAGACCACCGTGCCGACCGCGATCCCGCTGAAGATGATGGAGAGCGCGCGAGGCACGCGCTGCGGCGGCACCAACCGCATGGCCACGGCCGCTGCCATGCTCCAGAAGCCGCCCAGCGCGACGCCCAGAAGGACGCGCATCACCAGCAGGACCCCCATGCTGGATGACAACGCCACCAAGGCGTTGGAGAGAATCATCAGACCCGTGAAGCCCAGCAGCACCAGCCGCCTGTCTATCGAACGGGTCAGGCGCGGCACCAGCAGGCCAGCAAACAGCGCCACAACCGCAGTGACAGTCACCGCTTGCCCGGCCAGCGCCTCCGACACACCCAGGTCCGCCGCCATCGGCGTCAACAGGCTGGCAGGCAGATATTCGGCCGTGAGCAAACCGAACACACCCATGGCCAGCGAAAACACCGCCACCCATGCCGACGAAGAAGGCTCCCCGCTATCCCGGGTCACAGAATCAAGTGCGCCTGCGGCATCAACTACGTCATTACTCATCAAAGATCCCAGTGCAATCGTGCAGCCGAGAGTCTAGGGAGCCACTTCAGGATGATCTATGATTGTCTGACCTGTCTTTTTGATCGAAACCCCTGACCGCCTCGATGAGCCACGCCCTTCCCCAGCCCACCGACCTGATCAGCGAACTGCTCACCGGCATGCGGCTGCATGGCGTTCAATACCGTCGCATTCAGACCGGGCCGAGCTTTGGGCTTGGATTTCCCCCGAAGCCAGGGCATGCCTACTTCCATTACCTGGCCGTGGGCACGGCCATTCTTCGTGGCGAGGACGGCAGCCAACACCGTCTCTCCGCCGGGGATGTCGTGCTTGTTCCCCGCGGGGACGGACATGCGTTGCTGTCGAGTGACGACCACCCCGTCCAGTGCCTTGAAACGATAGAGGCCGCCCCGCTGGGTGAGGCGGTGAGCGGCATAGATACCTGCCCGAGCACCCATGCCGTGCCCAGCGCGGTGCTCTTCCACGGCTGCATGGTGTTCGATCTGGGCGGCATGCAAGGCTTGAGCAAGGTGATGCCGGCGGTGATGTTGGCCGATGGCAACGCCACGCAGTTCCCCGGGCTGTTGCCGATGGTCGACGCGATGAAGCGCGAGGTGTGCTCCGGGCGTATTGGCTATGCAGGCATACTCGCGCGGCTGGCGGATGCAGTGGCCGCCATGATTGTTCGTGACTGGGTCGAGCGCGGTTGCGACGGCGCATCCGGCCTGGTCATGGCCCTGCGCGACCCGCGTCTATCGCTGTCGTTGCTCGCCCTGCACAGAGATCCGGGGCGTGACTGGACGGTCGACGCGCTGGCGGCGGAATCCAACATCTCACGGTCTGTCTTTGCCGAACGCTTCCAGACTGTCATCGGAACCGCGCCCCTGCGCTACGTGACTGAGCTGCGCATGCAGTTGGCCAGCCAATGGTTGACCCACCAAAGCCTGTCCATCGAGGTAGTGGCAGAGCGTCTGGGCTACGCCTCGCAGGCAGCGTTCAGTCGGGCCTACAAGCGCGTGATGGGGCACTCGCCTGGCGCGACCAGGCGCGGGCGCGCCCTGACCTCGCCATAGGGGGTCCGCTTTTGGGGTCAGTTGCTTAAGCCGCCTGGGCGTCGTCAACGGGCTGCAGTCGGTTGGCGATCCCATCGAAGCGCGCCGCCTCTGTTCGAAGGCGATCGGTGGTAGTGCGTCGACTCGCCCTCGCCCGCCAGTCGCCACCGCGTTGCAGGTCCAGTGCGTCGGCCTGCTGCCACAGCGAGGCCGCCCGTGCGCGCGCCCAGCGCGCCTTTCCGATGTCTGCTTTCGTCATGGGGCTAGAGTGAATGCGCGGCGTCGCAGGGGGCGATACGGAGGCAACGCCGGCTGACTGTGATCCTGTCACGGGATCGGGAACGGCTTGCGATGCCCAGCAGGCCCCATCAGAAGTGATCGACCCGCTATTTGGTATCGTTGGCGCCAGCTCTGCACTCAACGCGACCCCCATGCCCCGCCAGCCCTCGAACACCCCCTCCGCATCGCCACTGGACGTCCCTGCCAGCGCGTTCCTGCCGGGAACAGCAACTGAAAAGGCACTTCTCCGTGCAGCCACCAAGGAAGCCTACAAGCGCGTAGGCCTGCTGCTGGACGCTTACTTCGAGGATTTCAGCCCAGCACAGCAGCGCAGGATCCGCGAAGCGACCGGCGCGAACGCCCGTCCGAAACCGCCTGCACAGGCCAAGGCTCCCAAGGTTCCCAAGGCGCCCAAGGAAGACCTGACGCCCCGATTCTGGCTGCCGTTCAGTGGTGAAACGTGGTCTGGGCGAGGGCGCCCACCCGCAGCATTCCTCGCCTGGGAAGGAACCGTCGCCCATACCGAGTGGAAGAAGCGCCACCCCGGCGAGCGATTCCCCGCCTACCCGGCCTGAGTGCGGCGGCAGGATCGCAGGCGTTCTCCACTGCCAGCATCTTTCTCCCGCCCCCCCCTTCAAGCAGGAGCTGGACATGACCCCGCTCGACAAAGCGATCCGTAGAGAACTGCAGGTCGGCGACGATACGTACACACTGACGATCGACCCGAGCGGGCTCAAGCTCGTGCTGAAGGGGCGGAGAAAGGGAGTGGAACTGCAGTGGGCCGAGTTGGTCAACGGCGACGCCGCGTTGGCTGCGGCGCTCCAGGCATCGATTGCGGCCAAGTGAATCCAGGCTGGCGATCAGATGGCGCGATTCTCCATCCTTAGCAGGGAGGTGCCATCCGTGAGTTATCGGAGACCGCAAAAGCGACTGATTGGAGCAATTCGCAGAGCCTCGAGAGCCGGTCCATGAAATCAGAACAGGCCGCCTCAGACCAGGCTTGGCCGTATCTGAGAGCACGGTGGATGGAGGTCACTGGATCTCCAGCCTGAGCGGACTCGAGCGCGTAGCGCTCACCATCCAAAAATGCACCGTGGGTGCTTCCAGGGAACACCTGCTCCAGAAATGTGATCACGGCCTCAGGGGATCCAATATCCAGCACATCCTCAACCGCATACAGATCGTTTTCACTCAGATCTGTAGGCTTCAAAATAATCATGTCAAAGCTCATTGCTGCGGGCTTCCATCTTGCAATCCAGTTGGTATCGGCGCTGCCTTTTTGTATACCTGGCCCTCACGCCTCGCGCAATGCAACATTTTTCATATCGTGATCCGCCGGCAGTCGAGCACGCCATGAAGGCCGACAGGAACACGCTGGACGAAAGACCAACGACCGGTCTCGCACCGACTCAAAGGGTGAGGGAGGCGCATACGCCAGTCGCCTCGGCACGCATTCCGCATCACAACCAAAGGCGCACCAAAAAACTCCGCTGAACGTCGAGGCTGGGTGGCTAGTGGTGATGGAGGAGGCGGCTTCTCCGATGTGGTCCGATACCAACGGGCCAGGTCCGAACGCGCCATGGACCTTGGCTTTCGGCTTCAAGAACGCGACAAGAGCATCGATGGCCGCCTCTTTGGTGTCGTCCCGAGGTTCCAGCCCAGGCTAGGGACTACTGCGCTCGCGCCGGAAAAGCGTCCACCCGAAATTCATTCCTGCCACGGCGGCCAAGATCGCAACGGCTCCGACGACCTGTATCGCGCCCAGCAGGCGGCCGTAGGCCCAGGCATCGACAATGATGGCGACGATCGGATAGACGAACGAGAGAACGCCCACCAGCGCGGTCGGTATCTTCTGGATCGCACTATAGAGCAGTGTAGACATCAGGCCGGTGTGGACGAAACCGATCGCCATCAATAGCCCCCAGGCATGCGGCGAAGGCGCACCATCGGGCCAGGTCGCGAACGGCACCAGTAGCACGCTGCCCACCATCATCTGGATGGCGACGATCACGTGCGGTGGCACCTCCTTGAGACGCTTGGTTATGGCCGCGGCGATGGCATAGAAGAACGCAGCCGCCAGCGCCAGACCGATGCCGGACAGGTAGCCCGGCGCGTGCGAGCCCACCTGCTGGCCACCGATGACGATGAGCACAACCCCACCGAAGGCCACACTCAGCCACCCGATCTTGTTCGCCGTCGGCATTTCGCCGAAGAACAGCGCGCCAATGGCGACCAGCATGAAGGGTTGGGTGTGATAGGTCACGGTGGCAACCGCGATGGACGCATGCGCGTAGGCGGAAAACAGCAGGATCCAGTTGACGATCAACGCGACGCCGCCCGCCGCTGCCAGTCCAGCCTGCCTTCGATTCAATACGCCCCGGCGTAACAGACCCAAGCCGGCACAGACCAACAGCATGGCACCCGCTCCGAAAGCACAACGCCAGAACACGACGGAAGCAGGCGGCATCCGGGTTTCGAGCACGAACCAGCCAACCGTGCCGGAGATGACCATCGCTGTGGTCATCTCCAGGATTCCCCGAGTCCGGATGTTCATTGGCAGGCCCTTTAGAATGGAAGGTCGTTCGACATATCAAACGTTTGGACGATATGATGTCCATAACGACGCCTTTCGTCAAACCGAACAATCGTTTCCGATAGAGAACGAAATGCCCTCTTCTTCCCCCACTGCCCCGCCCTCGCCCATCGGTCTGCTGTCCGCGTCGCTCAGACGGGAGCGTGAGCGCATGGGCCTGTCCATTTCCGAGTTGGCAAAACGTGCTGGCATCGCCAAATCCACCTTGTCGCAGCTTGAGGCGGGTGTCGGAAACCCGAGCCTGGAGACGCTCTGGACCTTGGCGATGGCACTGGACGTCCAGGTGACGCGGTTGATCGCCCAACCTAAAACCCGCGTCCAGGTCATCCGCGCCAATGAAGGTGCCACGGTGGCGTCGGAGCAGGCCCACTACGCGGCCACCCTGCTGGCGGTCTGTCCAATAGGTGTGCAGCGTGATCTCTATCGGCTCGCGGTCGAGCCTGGCGCGCCTCGCCTGTCTGAATCGCATCCGCCCGGCACGATTGAACACGTCGTGCTGTGTCGCGGGCGAGCCCAGTTGGGGCCGACCGACCACCCTGTCGAACTGTCCGCAGGCGACTACGCGAGCTACTCAGCGGACCAGCCCCACATGTTCGAAGCGCTCGAAGCGGGCACCACCGCCATTATGTTGATCGAGCATACGTAAGGAGCGGCGCGGGTCTTACAATTTCGTACCTGGCGACAACGAACCCGCCCCGGCGGGGCGTCCGGTTTCGGCCAGGGGCGGACGTTTAACTCTGCAATTAAGCCGCGCCACATAGCGGCGTCGGCTTGAATGGATTGTTAGGCGTCATCACTCGCACGCCTCGCTGGGAGAAAGATACGGAACAGCTTTATCAAGGCGCTGCTTTAAGCAGGAGCCGTGAGCGCTGAGGGCTTGAATCGCGTCTGCAGCGAGCGGCAACAAGATTGGTTGCAGGTCCTGCTCTATCCATGCTCCACAAAAGCAGCAGTGCTGATCGCCGCACACGAGATCAGCCCAAATTTGGTGAATCTTGGAATCTTCCATGACGCCTAACGCCTGAATTAAGCCGCGCCGCGAAGTGGCGTTGGCTTGAATGAATTGTTAAGTGGCCGCCTCATATTGTCTGCAGCTCCTTAAGCCGAGGCTCGAGCTCGACGATCCGCGAGATGGTCACGCTCTCTAGCGCGCTGGCGTGGATGAGAGGCTGGATGCTCCCGCCGTCGTACTGGCTGGACTGGAACTCAGCGCTAGCCTCGCGATATCGAAGCCACGCCTGCTGAGAATTCTCGAATGCGTCTAGGCTGCCACCAGAAAGATGCTGTCGCAAATCTTCGACCAGAGCGGCAAGCCTTTCTTCGGCTCTGTGAAACGACGCTGCGGCATGCCGATTCATGTCCGCTTGAGTCATGTGTTCCGAGTGATCAGTGGCGTAGATCTGGACGGCCTGCTCTTGGTAGGCGGCGGCCAGTGTCTTCGCTGAGTTGGCCTTTCCCATAATCGTGTCTTCAATCACCTTCAGATCATCAAGGGTAGTACCTGACGCCTCTAAGTTCTTCTTCAGAGCGAGCAGCTTTTGCTGCTTATCGATCTGTTCGAACATGGGCTTCTGCTCGATGCGGCGCCGCACGAAAAACCCCAATGCCGCTATCAGTGCTCCGAAAACGGCATAGAGGAATTTCTCTAGCATTTGTCACGCACCCCTAAAGTTTTCAAGGCCACCTAACTACCTACTAGGCGGACCCGTGGGTCCGGTTATACGACTTGCCCTCAAAGCACCGTTTGGTGGACTTTCCCTCTAATACGGCTCGATCTTAGGGCGC
Source organism: Stenotrophomonas maltophilia (assembly GCA_002435595.1). GTDB lineage: Bacteria > Pseudomonadota > Gammaproteobacteria > Xanthomonadales > Xanthomonadaceae > Stenotrophomonas > Stenotrophomonas maltophilia_AC. The sequence goes on along the minus strand of DJBL01000166.1, from coordinate 13,907 downwards.
TTGGGTCCAGCTAACAAGCCAGCGCATTACCGGACCCAGCGGTAGGATCGGCGGCGGCACGAATGCCGCTATGGGTCGAGAGCGGGCTCTAGCAGTCTTGGTGGCGTTGCCTGGCGTCGGCGCGTCTGCTTTCGGCCAGAAGCAGTCATCCGATGACGCTTCAAGCAAGACCGCGGCGCGCGTCAAACGAGCTTCTGCGTTACTAGAGTCCCAGCTCTGCCAGCCACGATCGATAGATCGCTGCATCGAACACCCTTCCCGTGACATTGAGAAAGTCAGCTTCGAACTGCAGCGCGACGGAGTACGCGACTTCCCTCGCAGCCTCAGTCGAGTACCTTCCATCCGCGACGTGACGCTTACAGTCGATGGCAGAGAACAGGTCGTAACACCAATCTGCGATTGCCTGGTCGGTGATCTCGCTTCCTCTCCGTCTCTGCCCTCGCGCAGGAGGCGAACGAGGCTGTCTGCGGATAATGGAAAGTCAGCCAAGTTGACTTTGGTGCCGGCCATGCCTTCTCCGGTTGTCCGCTTTGGGTCGAAATCGGAGGTTAGCACCGGGCCAGCCGCTTAGGTAGTCCTGATGTCCGCTGTCGGCCACCAGCGGACACCGATAATCCTGCGCACGAGCAAGCCAGGCAATGAAAGCGTGCGTCAGCGGCGTCATGAAAGCGGCATGCTGCAGGTGGCGACACACCTCCTGGCCTATTGCATTGCCCGACGCCAGGCCGACCGCTACTTGATCTTCAGATCCGGTAAGAGAGGATCAACATCAACCAACTCCAGCGACCTGACCATGTGCAGGGTGCCGTCCTTGTATTTGAGGAAATGCGAACTCTTTACGTGCTGTTCGTAAGCCTGCCGGCTCGCATAGATCTCAAGGATTGTCAGCCGCGTCGGATCTTCTTTGTCAAACACCGCGTACAACGACAGCACGCCTGGCTCAAGCGCCATGGAGGCGCGAACTTCTTCAGCCAGGGCAGCTCGATACGCGGGGAGATGGTCTGCATGGACGGTGATCTTTGAGAGCCTCGTCATCTGTGCCTCCTCAGCGCCAACACTGAAGGCGCATGCCAGCATGCTGATGAACGTGCCGATGAGTATGTTGTTCACTTAACCCTCCAGTTCGTCCATGCCACTCGACGAAGCCTCTCGCCTGAACATCATTCGCGCCGGGCTTCCACGTGACGTTGAATACCGAGGCGGACGCGCTCGGCGGCCTCCAGGCCGAAGCGCGCTTCAAGAACATCCGCGAGCCCATACAGCTGCTCTGGGCGCAGCCCTATGTTGATGCTGATACCAATGTGCGACTGCAACTGCGGCTCTACCCCTGACATGGCAGCCAGCATGCTGACCGTAGCCAACTCGCGACTTTGCCAATCGAGGTTGTCACGCTCGAAGATGTCGCCAAACAGGTGCGTACGCAAATACTCATTTGCCTGCGGTGCAAAATCGAACAATGGCCCGGAGACCGGCCCACCAGCCAGCTTGGTTTGATTGGCCGTGCCTGCGGCGAGCAGCGCGTCGCCTCTGGGGATCGGCCGGCCCGGCTCGCGACCCATTTCATCCTGGAGGCCGCGCTGCCTCCGGGCCTCTGCCACCTTCATCAGTTCGCTCAACGCATTCAGACTGCGCGGAAACCCCGCATAGGCGTAGACCTGCACGAGGATCTCCCGCGCTTCGGCCACGCTCAATCCCGCGTCCAAAGCGTGATTCACGGCATCCCGGAGGCTTGCCATGTCGCCGGCGGCTGCGGAGGCGCTCATCGGGATGATCGCTTGCTGCCGGAGATCCAATACGGTGGCAGAGAACACGTGCGACTCAGTATTCATAGCTCTTCCTTCCTGTGCATGACCCCGCTGTACCGGCATGCCGACAAGTATCACCGCACCCATCAGACAGCCAAGACGGTTCGGTTTCATGCGCGGGAGACCTCAGCGGACGGGTGTCACCACGATAGTCGCCGACGGCTACCTCGATAAGCGAGGTAAAAGTTGATGCATTACTGAATTCAGCTCACAATTGGTCATGAACGCTGTGAAGACCAACGACCTCCAGGCCTTTCTGGCAGTGGCACAGGAGCAGAGCTTCACCAAGGCGGCCGTTCGTCTGGGGGTGACTGCCTCTGCGCTCAGCCACTCGATGCGGTTGCTGGAAGAACGCCTGGGCATCCGGCTGCTGGCCCGCACTACGCGCAACGTCTCCCCTACCGAGGCGGGCGAGCGGCTGATGCGCTCCATCGCACCGCACTTCGAGGCCATCGGCGCAAGCGTCGAAGCGCTGGGGGATCTGCGCGACCGCCCGGCCGGAACCCTGCGGATCTCCTGCACGGACGATTCCATGGAGACCATCATCCGTCCACGGCTTGCCGGGTTCCTCGCTGAGTATCCGGATATCACGCTTGAGTTCTACGTGGACTACGGGTTCACCAACGTGGTGGAACAACGCTTCGACGCCGGCATCCGGCTGGGCGAGGCGCTCAGCAAGGACATGATCGCGGTCAGGGTTGGGCCGGATTGGCGCTTGGTCGTGGTTGCATCTCCCGATTACTTCGAGAAGCATCCGAAGCCAGGGAAACCCGCCGACATCATGCAACACCGATGCGTACACATTCGGCACCGTCCAAGCGGTGCCATCTACGCCTGGGAGTTCGAGGAGGGGGGCAAGGAGTTCACCGTACGCGGCGAAGGCCAACTGGTGTTCAACAGCATGACCCACGTTGTCAATGCCGCCGTGGACGGACTGGGCTTGGCCTATGCGCCCGAACCGATGGTCAAGGAGCATATTGCCGCGGGCAGGCTGGTTGCCGTGTTGGACAAATGGTGTTTGCCCTTCCCCGGCTACCACCTGTACTACCCCAACCGCCGGCAGCCCTCGCCCGCGTTTACGGCGCTGGTTGCTTGGCTGAAGCTTGCCGGTCGTTACTCGTAAAGACCGCCCCGTCGAGATCGACCCGGTCATGGATTGCGGGGAGCCAGGCCCGCGGGAGCGAGGCGCTTCACGGGGTGCAAGCGGTTCAAGGGCGAATATGACCGGCAGCGTGCCTACATGCGTCGACCCATGGGATCAACCAGAACGTGCTTCAGAACCTGCTTCATTTCGCGCCCCTGATAACCGCCGCCATGACCTGCGTGACGGCGCTGATCTGGGTCGTCTACCTGAGTTTCTTCCTGCGCAGCTACCGCCGGCAGCAGCGACCGTCCATCCTGATCACGTCGGGCGCGGGCAAGGACCTGGATGCGCACTGTTTCGTGACCAACCTGGGGCTGGAACCGGTCTACCTGCTCGATGTGGTTATCGATCTGATCGACCCTGCCGGCAAGGTCGTGCGCGCGATCATTCCCGAACGCACAGAGAGATGGAGCCACGCTGCTCCCGGGGACGATGATGATGTCCGCCGTGCGACCAACGTGGGGGCGCTCAGTAGTGGCGGCGAACGAGACCTGGGGCGATTCCGGACCCTGATCGAGCGCGCCAGCACGGAGAACCCGGACATCGCCGCCGAGACCGCCTTCACCAGCCTGGAAGTGACCGTGGTGACCGTCACCGCGAGCCAGGCAGAGTTGTGTGGGGCTTCGCGCTGCTACGGCATTGAGCATCGCGCAGATGGCCACGCTCGACTGAAGGCAAGAACCATCAAAGCGCGACAACTGCAGGGTTACTTTGCGCGACGCAACTTGACCCGCTTGTTGATCGCTCAGCTGGAATCCAAGGCTGCAGGCTGACTGCCATCGCAGTCACTGGCACTTCTTTGCTACTTGCGGGCCTACCCGGTGAGCATTAAGCGCTCCCTGCGCCTCCAGAAACGCACATGCCCTCGAGGCCAAGCCGCCACGTCAGTAGAAATACTGAGCGGGAGACAGTGGATACGCTCTTGTCACCTGTGTGGCAGAGAGACCACAGTGGCGTTAGACCTTCTCATACCTCTGCACGCACGAACGTAGTGCATTGCCTGCGCCCAGCGATGGCGGTTGTGCCTGCGAGTCGGATCTCCATTCACCCCGCCCCGCCCCAAGCGAGCTCAGTCCATGCGCCCCATGTCTTGCGGTCCGTTGCTTCTGGTGACAATGGTCATGTTCCTTCCAGCGTGCCAGCGGCAGGAGAGCGAGCCGGATCGCGCGAAATCCGCGCCCGTTCCTCGCACACAACCAGACCAAGCGACAGGCAACGACCGCGAGCAGGAGGAGGCGCGAGCAATCGCCAAGGATGCCTACATCTACGCGTTTGCGATGCTCGAAAACTACAACACCCTCTACAAGCAGGTGGCCTCTCCCACTGCTCCGGAGTACGTCGGTGGCTTCGGAAAATTCAGGCACTACTCGCAGCTCTATACGCCCGACAACCATGACGTTGTGACCCCCAACAACGACACGCCCTATTCGTGGGCCTGGCTGGACCTGCGCGCTGAACCCTGGGTGGTCACCGTTCCCAAGGTGCCGGAGGGACGTTACTACGTCCAGCAGTGGGTCGACTTGTTCACATACAACTTCGCTTACATCGGCTCGCGGGCCACGGGTAACGACGCCGCCAGCTACCTGATCGCCGGTCCCGGCTGGACGGGTGAAACACCGAAGGGCATCAAGAAGGTGTTTCCCTCCGAAACTGCTCTGGTGATGACGCTCACGCGCATAGCGCTGAACGGCCCCGACGACATCGCCAACGTCAAGAAAGTGCAGGCGGGGATGAAGCTTCAGCCGCTCAGTGCCTATCTGAAGACCCAATCTCCGCCGGCAGCACCGGAGATCCAATTCCCTCCCTATGATGCTGACAAAGCCCATTCGCACGACTTCATCGGCTATCTCAATTTTCTGCTTCAGTTCACCCAGCCGCCGCATGCAAGTGAGACCGCGCTTATGCAGCGGTTCGCGAGGATTGGCATCGGCCCCGGGCTTCTGTTCGACGCCAAGACGTTGCCCCCAGCGCGGTTCGCCGCGATCGATGCAGGGGTGGCAGATGCCAAGGCGGAAATGTCCGAGAAGGCCAAGACGATGCTCTCGTCCAACGGCCTGTTCGGCTCGCGCGCGTTCCTTAAGAACAATTATCTTACGCGGGCCATCGCGGCCGAGAAGGGCCTCTATGGGAACTCGATCGACGAGGCGTGGTATGGCGGCTACGAGGGTGACGGCAACAAGGCGTCAATGATCCATTTCAGCAGGCACGCCCTGCCCCCCGCCAAGTTCTTCTGGTCAGTAACCCTTTACACCCTGCCGGATCGCTTCCTCTACGCCAATGAATTGAAGCGCTATTCCATTGGCGACCGGACTCCCGGCCTCAAGTATGACGCCGATGGCGGGCTGACCCTGTATGTCGGCCACGTTTCGCCTGGCAAGGAAAAGGAAAGCAATTGGCTGCCTGCGCCAGCCGGTCCCTACAGCGCGGTGGGACGCGTATACGGCCCGAGCCCTGCTGCCATCGACGGCACGTGGACTCTGCCCCCGCTGCAGCCGATCGACACAGATACGCCGTGATTCCCGCACACCCCATGTCGGCGAACCAGACCACCAGGGAGAGACAGCATGCGCAACCATCGAATTGCATCCGCTCCGGGGATCGGGATGCTCCTTGCCCTTGCCGGTTGCATGACACTCAGCGCCTGTAGCGAGCGAGCATCGACCGACAAGGAAAAGAATACGGCCACCATCGCCGGCCAACCGGCTCCACCCGTTCAAGCGCCGGCAGACGCATCAGCGCTGGAAGAGGCCAAGCAGACCGCCAGAGACGCTTATGTCTACGGGGTTCCGATGGTGGACACCTACAAGACCGTCTATGCGTTCAACGTCGACACCGCCAACCCGCAGTACAAGGGCCCGTTCAACTCCATCCTGAACATCGCCCGGGTATTCACCCCGGACGACACCGCGTTCGTCACGCCCAACTCGGACACGCCCTACTCCTTCGCCATGCTGGATCTGCGCGCGGAACCGGTGGTCATCACTGTGCCGAAGATGGCGAAGGACCGCTACTTCGTATTCCAGCTGATGGATCTCTACACCTTCAATTTTGACTACATCGGCAGCCGCGCAACTGGGAATGACGGCGGCAGCTTTCTCATCGCTGGGCCAGGGTGGAAGGGCGAGGCACCCAAAGGCATTACCAAGGTGATCCGGTCTGAAACCGATCTGGTCAGCGTGGTCGGGCGCACGCAGCTGTTCAACGCCGCGGACCTGGACAACGTGAAGAAAATACAGGCCGGCTACAAGGTGCAGCCCTTGTCAGCCTTCGCGGGGACGCCAGCGCCGCCACCGGCTCCTGCCATCGAATGGATAACACCAACGCCGCCCGCGCAGGACAGGACCTCACTGGAGTTCTTCAACCAGTTGGCGTTCCTGCTGCAGTTCGCGCAGCCCCCGCATCCCAGCGAGTCTGCCCTGCATGCGCGCTTTGCCCGGTTGGGTATCGAACCTGGCCGACCATTCGACGCCAATCGGCTGCCGCCGCCAATGCAGGCTGCGCTCAAGCAGGGCATGGCTGAGGGGCAGAGGCAGATCGATGACAGGCGCGCCTCGCTGGGGGGAAAGACCGATGCCCTGTTCGGCAACCGGGACTTCCTGAAGAACGACTACGTCGCCCGCGCCACTGGCACCCAGGTAGGCATCGGCGCGAACTCCCGCGAAGAGGCGATGTATCCGATTCTGGACAAGGATTCCGATGGCCAACCACTGGACGGCAGCAAAGCCTCGTACACGCTGCGCTTCGCCAAGGACCAATTGCCGCCCGTTGACGCGTTCTGGTCGGTCACGATGTATGACTTGCCGCAGCAGTTGCTGGTCAGGAATCCGATCAACCGCTATCTCATCAACTCGCCAATGTTGCCGGGCTTGAAGAAAGACGCAGATGGCGGTTTGACGATCTACATCCAGGCCCAGTCACCTGGCAAGGACAGGCAGGCCAACTGGCTGCCAGCACCCAACGGCCCGTTCGTGATGTTCATGCGCTACTACCGTCCCAAGCCCGCATTGCTGGATGGCCACTGGCAAACCCCCGCCGTGACCAGGACGCAGGGCAGCGATGGACAATAACTGCACTCCCCCCCTCTCTCGTCAACCTCGCGACAGAACCTGGCATACAGGCGAGTACGGCCTGACGGTCCGTGGGGCGCGCTGGGCAAAGGCCCAGCGACCCGTTGGCGAATGACTCACATCGGGGGATGCGTATGCGTGAACCAGGGGACAGTGGGTTTGGATGACGCCGGGTCAAACCCATGCAAACCGTCGCAGAAAGCCGGTTCGACAGGTCGCGTCTTAGTGTTTCCGGGAACGGATGATCCATCGGCGCAGGTCGCTGGTGGCACGGTCCATTGCGGCGTCTTTTTCCGTCACTTGACTGCCATTGGTTTATAGACGAAAAATAACAGCCTACGGGATTGAGCACTGCCTGAGCCCCGGCGACCAGAAGGACGTGCATAGCCATTGGCTGAAGCGGTTACGCGACGGTCACGACACGTTGGCGGTGGAGGGTTCAACCGTCCAATCAATCGCCTGCTCAGGATGCCATCCGGTCCTATCAACGCCAAGGAGTTCGTACTTGAAGCGTGTCAGTGTTCCAGGCGCACTACGTTGGTTTACGTGCGTCAGCGCTGCCGCGCATGCCGAAGGAAACTGCCCGGCGGGTTTTCACCCGATTGGCGGGCGCGCGGTTGCAGGATGTGCTCCTATCCCGGGTAACGGCAGAGGACAACAGCAAGCGCCAAGCGCTCCAGCGCCTGTGTGGGAGGACCGCTGGAGTGCGATTGCAGGCGACAAGCCACTCAAACAAAAACCATTTTTTCTTGATGCATCCTACGGACGGAAATTTTCCCGCATGAGAACAGCAACCAGAACCTTCACCCTCGGCCTTGCACTCGTTATGTATGCATCGGGCGCACAGGCGTATGAAAGCACCGCTCAGGTCATCAAACGTCAAGCGCCCGCAGGCATCAGCAATGTGTTCTATGGCTGCGTTGAAAAAGCGGAGTCAGACAGCATCGCCCTTGCTGAATGTCAATCTGCGGAGAAGAAGCGACAAGACGCGCGATTGAACGCCGCTTACAATTCGCTGCTCAGCAAGCAGCGTGGTACGGACAAGGAAAATCTGATCCGCGCCGAACGCGCCTGGCTGGATTTCCACAGCACCAGCACTACCTTCGAGGCGTCACTCTATGGCAGCGAAACGGTAAGCAGTTTTCAAGTCATGCAGCGAGAAATTTTCCGTCTCTGCGAACGCGCCAATGTTCTGGAAGCGTACTTATTGATCGCAGACGATCGGTAACCGCTACGTGTTTCGTCTGCATGCTTCCTGCCTTCCCATCGAAATCAGGACTCTGATTTCAAATCAATGATTCGGGGAGCAGTTGCGGAGAGGGTGGGATCGGATTACCACCGATCCAACCCATTCTCTGCGTTGCAGAAGGCCTGTTCGGCGGTTTCCTTTGGATGTTTCCTCGATCATAGCCAGTCCTGGGTGCGGTCGTGCCGGGAATGGTCTTCCCAAGGTGCATGCCGCGCATGCATTAACGGCGCCGGAATCAAAGGTGCGACGAGAAGGCATGCAATGAGCGTCATATCCGATTTTTTTCTTGTGCGTGCACGACAGCGGAGACCAATGCTCCCTTAGGGACACCTCCTTACCGCGCGCTTATTCACTTCTCATGTCAGACCGACCCAGCGGACATCGGCCCTGGTGCGCAGGTCTCTGCGGCCGACGCCACGTGCTTCAGACGTGTCCAACGTCTCTGGCGATGCCGTGCCTGCCCACGTCACCCTGGCTACATAGGGTTTCCATGTTCGGCGCTCGCCAGCCTCGCCACCTCGATGTAGGAGCCACCAGGCCATCGTGTTCCGCAAGCAAGCAAGCGGCGGCAGCCTGCGTTCTGCTTCAGGCACAAGCGCGTTCTGTCAACCATCGGATCTTGTCACGGCGTCCGATGGAGATCTGTCATAGCGTCGAAGAAATATCCAAAACGAGCTTGACGTTGGAAGCCCAGGCTTCGAGGACACTTCAATCCTATGCGACACCTCAACACTGTCAGAAAAGTCAGCGATGACTTCCGTCTCAATGCAGGAGACATCCTCTTCAACCAAGGCAGTAGGCTCAGCATCCACAAAGAACGTCAGCTCAAACCTCCCTTCACCTTCAATGCGGCAGCAAACCCCCACTAAGGCGGGAAACACTTCACCCAGCAAGGCGCGGTTAACGCTGAGTATTATTTCGGATCGAAAACTATGATTCATGGGTTTGGCCTCGATCGAACGATGTGAACGCCGTCTTTTGCGTAGTCAAAGACGCCATTGGATGCAGCGGAAGATCCTGGGCCGGTGACGCTGCGGGTGCGCGGGTCGCCTGCGGCCAGATCTCGCGAGCCGGCCCCCGGCGGGTTACTGCAGGCTGCTGGCGTGTTGCCGCCATCGTCTCCAACTCCATGAATTACCGGTAGCGCTTCAAGTCCTTGGGGCTGTCGATCTGCCACTGCTCGGTGACCGTCCCGTCCGTTGCACGGGTGCGGTTCAACGTGAGTTCTCGAAGGTTCTCAGCGCTCGTCAAACGATCAATGAGGAGGTCAGCATCCGTTTTGCTGAGCTTGGCCACGCGTTGATCCTTCAACTGTGCGAAGCGCCGAGCATAGCCTGCGCCCAGCACGACCGCACGCACGTGGGCCTGGGCTAGATCTTTCGTTCGGAGGGTGCGTTTGATCAGCCGGCAGTCGAGCACGGCTTGGAGGTCAACAGGAACGTGCTGGACGAACGACCAGCGACCGGTCTCGGACCGACTCAAATGGTGAGGGACGCGCATGCGATTGTCGCCTCTGCATGCTTTCCGACTACCAATCAGGACACATCAAAAATTCGTACTTAGAATCAATGCGTTATCCGTGATTGGCGGAGAGAGTGGGATTCGAACCCACGGAAGGTTTGACCCTTCGCCGGTTTTCAAGACCGGTGCCTTAAACCGCTCGGCCATCTCTCCGTATCGGTAGCGCACGCCGCGCCCCGCGTGCCCGGGTCATTGCAACCCGGGCATCCGGTCGGGGCAGCGCCCCTTCCGGCATGGCTCCCCGGCACTTGCCGGGGGTCGCATTCTCGCACTTCAGGTGGGGTTTGCCCACCCGGCCGGTGTCGGGCTCAGCCCGCATCCACCGCCAACGCCCCCAGCGCACTGGCCTTGATCTTCTCCTTGGCCCGCTCGCACGCGCCACCGCAATCCAGGCGCGAGGCCTCCAGCTGCGGCGGCAGGTGTTCGGCCAGGAAGTCGATGAACACACGCACGGCCGGCAGCAGGCCGCGGCGCGAGGCGAACACGGCGTGGCACACCCCCTGCGGCAGCGACCATTCCGGCAGCACCACTTCCAGCTCGCCGCTGCGCACCGCGTCGGCGCAGACGGTCTCGGGCAGCATGGTGATGCCGAAGCCGTCCTTGACCATGCTCTGCAGCAGCGGGAAGTCGAACCCGGCCACGCGCGGTTGCAGGTCCACCCGGCGCACGGCGCCATCGGGGCCATGCAGTTCCCAGCGCTGGCGGGCTTCGTCTTCGCTGATGCTCAGGGTGACGTGGTTGGCCAGTTCGTCCGGGTCTTTCGGGCGGCCCGCGCGGTCGAGGTACTTCGGGCTGGCCACCAGCAGTTCCTGCACCTGGCCGAAGCTGCGCATGACCAGGCTGCCGTCGTCATCCAGGCGCGAACGCACGCGCAGGGCGACGTCGTAGCCTTCATTGATGATGTCCACGCGGCGGTTGCTGATGTTCAGCTGCAGGCGCACCTTGGGGTACTGGGCCAGGAACTTGGGCAGCAGCTTGGGCAGCTGCATCTGCGCCAGTGACACCGGCACGCTGGCGCGCACCAGGCCGCGGGGCTCGGCGCTGAGCCGGTCCACCACTTCGCGCGCGGCCTGGGCCTCGGCGAGCATGGTCTGGGCGTGGCGGTGCACGCTGGTGCCCACGTCGGTGACGGCGAAGCGGCGCGTGGAGCGCTGCAGCAGGCGCACGCCGAGGTCGGTTTCCAGCTGGCTGATACGCCGGCTCAGGCGCGATTTGGGGATGCCCAGCGCGCGTTCGGCCGCGGCAAAACCGCCGTGGTCGACCACCATGGCGAAGTAGTAGAGATCGTTTAGGTCGTGCATACCGAAGTTCCAGATATAGAACAATACGTGGTATTCAACCACCTTTATCCCAGCCAAGCAACAACCTAACCTGTTCTCCGTCGGCGGCGCCCTGCCCGCCCCTCCCCAGATAACAGGTGACTGCCATGAAGCTTCTTCACATCGATGCCAGCGTGCTTGGCGACAACTCGGTCTCCCGCCAGCTCTCCGCCGCCGTGGTGCAGCAGTGGCGCGACCAGGTGCCGGGCCTGGAAGTGACCTACCGCGACCTGGACGCCCAGCCCGTTGCGCACCTGCGCAGCAGCTCGTTTGCCCAGTCCGACGCGGCTGAAGTGGCCGACGCGGCGCTGGTGCTGGAGCAGTTCCTGGCCGCCGACGTGGTGGTTATCGGCTCCCCAATGTACAACTTCAGCGTGGCCTCCACCCTCAAGGCGTGGATCGACCGCCTGGCGGTGGCCGGCAAGACCTTCAAGTACACCGAAAATGGCCCGGTGGGCCTGGCCGGCGGCAAGCGCGTGATCGTGGCCAGCAGCCGCGGCGGCCTGCATACCGGCGCCCCGACCGACTTCCAGGACCCGTACCTGCGCCAGGTGTTCGCGTTTTTCGGCATCGACGATGTGGAATTCGTGCGCGCCGAGGGCATCGCCTACTCGCCGCAGCACCGCACCGATGCCATCGCCCAGGCGCTGGCCGCGCTGCCGCAGCCGCGTGAGCTGGCCGCTGCCTGATTGGCTGCTGGCCACGCTGCAACTCCACGCCACTCCCTCCCCTCGTCGTGGTGGCGTGGTGCGCGGCGCCGGTTCTCTCTCCCTTGCCGGCGTTGCGCCTGATGGCCCCTTCCGGGGCCATCTTTTTTTTGCAGTGCGAGGAGGGCCTTGGTCGCCGTTGGCGTGGGCTGGGTCGGCGTGGACAGCCTCAGCCACGCATGGCGTGGCGCTACGCGTGCCGGGCGGAACGCCGCCCTTTGGGCGGCTCTGCCGGGCAACAAAAAACCCGCCGTTTGGCGGGTTTTTCGTGGCTCAGGCGATGATGTCCAGGCCGCCCATGTAGGGCTTGAGGGCGTCTGGTACGGTGATGCTGCCGTCGGCGTTCTGGTAGTTCTCCATCACCGCGATCATGGCCCGGCCCACGGCCACGCCGGAGCCGTTGAGGGTGTGCAGCAGCTCGGGCTTGCCGGTTTCCGGGTTGCGCCAGCGCGACTGCATGCGCCGCGCCTGGAAATCGCCGCAGTTGGAGCACGAGGAGATCTCGCGGTAGGTGTCCTGCGAGGGCAGCCACACTTCCAGGTCGTAGGTCTTCACCGCGGCAAAGCCCATGTCGCCGGTGCACAGCAGGACCTTGCGGTACGGCAGGCCGAGCCTTTCCAGCACCACTTCGGCGCAGCGGGTCATGCGCTGGTGTTCGTCTTCGCTCTGCGCCGGGGTGCAGGCGGCCACCAATTCCACCTTCTCGAACTGGTGCTGGCGGATCATGCCGCGCACGTCGCGGCCGCCGCTGCCGGCTTCGGCGCGGAAGCACAGCGAGTGGGCGGTCATGCGCAGCGGCAGCTGGTCGGCGTCGATGATCTCGTCGCGCACGATGTTGGTCAGCGGCACTTCCGAGGTCGGGATCAGGTACCGGGTGGACTCGCCCACGGCGGTCTTGAACAGGTCGTCCTCGAACTTGGGCAGCTGGCTGGTGCCACGCAGCGAGTCGGCGTTGACCAGCGCCGGTACGTTGGTTTCCTCATAGCCGTGCTCGCCGGTGTGCAGGTCGAGCATGAACTGGGCCAGCGCACGGTGCAGGCGCGCGATCGGGCCGCGCAGCACGGTGAAACGCGAGCCGGACAGCTTGGCGGCGGTCTCGCCGTCCAGCCAGCGGTTGCGGGCGCCCAGCTCGACGTGGTCCAGCACCGGGAAATCGAAGCTGCGCGGGGTACCCCAGCGCTTCTGCTCCACGTTCTCGGTTTCGTCCGCGCCGGCCGGCACGTCGTCGCCCGGCAGGTTGGGAATGCCCAGGGCGATGGCTTCGATCGTGTCGCGCAGTTCGTCCAGGGCCACTTCCGAGGCCTTCAGTTCGTCGGCGAAGGCGGCCACTTCGGCCATGATCGCCGAGACGTCTTCGCCCTTGGCCTTGGCCTGGCCGATCGCCTTGGAGCGGCTGTTGCGCAGGCTCTGCAGCTCCTGGGTGCGCACCTGGATGCGCTTGCGGTCGGCCTCCAGCGACTCCAGCCCGGAGACATCCAGCTCGAAGCCGCGCGAGGTGCGCAGGCGCTCGGCAAGGTCGGCGGGGTGTTGGCGAAGCAGGGCTGGATCAAGCATGGCGAAGGGGCTGCGTATGGGTCTGGAGGGGGATTATCGCCTGTTACGCGGATTTCTGCCGCCCGGCGCCCGCCATGTACCCCTCAGTCATTGCCGGCGTGGCAGAATCGGGCTGTTCACTACGGTATGGCTCATGTCCGCTTCCCGCTCTTCGTCTGGCAAGAACATCACCTTCCACCTGCCCCGGCGCAGCCTGATGATCGCCGGCATCGCCTTCGGCGTTGGCGTGCTGCTGTTCCTGGTGGTGTGGCTGAGCAGCCGCAACGACGACTTCTACAAGGCCGGCCCGGCGGCAACGCCGCAGCAGGTGGCCGAGATCGAACCCCTGCCCGAGCCGTTGGCCGCTGCTGCCGGCTCCAGCGACATGCCCGATGCCAAGGCCCCGCCGGCCGGCGCGGACACGCCACAGCTGGTGGAAACCGCCCCGGCTCCGCCGCCGGCCGCCGCGCCCGCCCCGAGAAGCACAGCAATGAAGCCGATGAACGGCCCCAACGGCCCCTGCCCGTGGGCCGGCGGGGCGGTCGCCCCGATCAGCACCATG
>DJBL01000167.1:6936-7372 GCA_002435595.1 Stenotrophomonas maltophilia | reverse complement strand
CCGATCTCGCCATCGGCGTGCGGCGCCGGGGCCGGCGCGGCCGGCGGCGCACGCAGGTAGCCGGGCAGTGCGTCGGTGGTGATCACATCACCGGGCTCGCTCAATGCCACCAACGTGCGCAGGCAGGCGCACAGCTGACGCAGGTTGCCCGGCCAGGCATACGCGGACAGTGCGGCAAACGCGTCGTCGGCCAGCGTGCGGCCCTGGCCCAGCCGCTGCCACAACCCGCGCAGCAGCGCGGCCCGGTCCGGATGGTCGCGCAGCGCCGGCAGCGGCACCGCGTGGTCGGCGATGCGGTAGTACAGGTCGCTACGGAACTCGCCGGCCGCCATGGCCTGGTCGAGGTCGCGGTGGGTGGCGCAGATCAGCGCGAAATCCAGCTGCACCGGCTTGCCACCGCCGAGCGGTGACAGCGTGCGCTCCTGCAGCACGCGCA
>DJBL01000167.1:0-6758 GCA_002435595.1 Stenotrophomonas maltophilia | reverse complement strand
TCCTGCAGCACGCGCAGCAGCCGCGGCTGCAACGCCAACGGCATGTCGCCGATCTCGTCCAGGAACAACACCCCGCCCTGGGCCTGGCGAAGCAGGCCAGCGCTGCCCTGGCGACGCGCGCCGGTGAAGGCGCCTTCCTCGTAGCCAAACAGTTCGGCCTCGATCAGGCCTTCGGGCAATGCCGCGCAGTTGACCGCCACGAACGGCTTGTCGGCGCGCACGCTGCGCCGGTGCAGCTCGCGCGCGAAGACTTCCTTGCCGGTGCCGGTCTCGCCCTGCAGCAATACCGGCAACTGCGCATCCAGCACGCGGCAGGCGCGTTGCAGCGCGCGCTGCTGGGCGGCATCGAACAGCGGTGTTGCATCGGCCGCAGCGGCGGCCGAAGGGCGTGGCCCGGCGCTCACCGCTGCCGCCGGGATTCCCGCACGCCCGCGCGTGGGCGCGCGGTGGCCATCGCCGCGCTGCCCGTACAGCGCGCGGCCCTGGCGGTCGATCAGCGCACCGTCGTCGTACAGGCGCGACAACGGTGCATCGAACAGCGCGGCATACGGCGCATGGCCGATATCGGCATGCTCCAGCCCGAACAGGGCCAGCCCGCTGCGGTTGGCGGCCACCAGGCGGCCGCCACGGAAGCCCAGGATGCCCTCGCGCGGGGTGCCCAGCAGGGTGGCGTCATGGTGCAGCCGCAGCAGCTCGCAGTCGGCCAGGCCCGCGTCGAAGTAGCGGTGCTCGATGTGCGCCACCGCCTGCCGCGCCAGCACCCGCGCATGCAGGTGCTGCAGGCGCGCATCACCGGAGATGTCCAGCACGCCCACGCGCTGGCCATAGGGGTCGAAGATCGGCGTGGCCGAGCAGGTCAGGATGCCGTGCGGGGCGAAGTAGTGCTCGCCGCCGCGCACCTCCACCGAGCGCCCTTCGACGATCGCGGTACCGATGGCATTGGTGCCCACGGTGGTTTCATCCCAGCGCACGCCCGGCATCAGCGCCACGCGCCCGGCCTTGTCGAGGAAGCCCGGGCTGCCTTCGGCATCGAGGATCCAGCCGTCTTCGTCGGTGAGCAGCACGATGCTGCCGGCGGCGGCGATGTCGGCGGCCAGGCCGTCCAGCTCGGGCCGCGCCAACCGCCACAGCTTCTGCCGGCGCTCGCGCAGTTCGCGCAGGCGCGCATCCGGCAACGGCTCCACCTCCGGCTGCGCATCCACCGACAGGCCGCCGCGCAGGCAGCGCTGCCAGGATTGCAGGATGGTGTCGGGCACCACGCCGATCGGCGTGGCGCCGCGCTCGAAGAACGAACGACGCGCATTGCCGACACGCTGCAGGAGCGGCTGCTGGGACACCTGTTTCTCCAGTGTCGCATTCTGCGACAGTTGTAGCGGGACCTGTTCCGATAAACAGCACAGCCGGCGTTACCACGCAATGACCACGACTGCTGCACTGCCGCAGATTCCCTCCAGCGGCCGTGCTGCCGCAGTGGCTGAGGCAATGCCGCAGCGCAGCAGCGCAGAGTTGGCACCGTCCTTGCGGCAGGGAGAGACCCCTTACGGGCCTTTCAACCGCTGCCGGAGATGCACCCCGATGAACGCTGTCACGTCCGCCAAACCGCACGCCACCGATCCGCAGTCGATCTTCAAGCCCCGCTATGGGAACTTCATCGGTGGCCAGTGGGTGGCCCCGCGCAGTGGCCAGTACTTCGAGAACACCACCCCGGTGACCGGCAAGGTCTTCACCGAGGTCGCCCGCTCCAATGCCGAGGACATCGACGCCGCGCTGGATGCCGCGCATGCCGCCAAACGCGCCTGGGCCGAGACGTCCACCACCGCGCGCGCCAACATCCTCAACAGGATCGCCGACCGCATCGAGGACAACCTCGAGCTGCTCGCGCACGCCGAAACCTGGGACAACGGCAAGCCGATCCGCGAGACGCTCAACGCCGACATCCCGCTGATGGCCGATCATTTCCGCTATTTCGCCGGCGCGGTGCGTGCCCAGGAAGGCAGCCTGTCGGAGATCGACAAGGACACCATCGCCTACCACTTCCACGAGCCGCTGGGCGTGGTCGGGCAGATCATCCCGTGGAACTTCCCCCTGCTGATGGCCGCCTGGAAGCTGGCCCCGGCGCTGGCCGCCGGCAACTGCGTGGTGCTCAAGCCGGCCGAGCAGACGCCCGCCTCGATCCTGGTGCTGATGGAGGTGATCGGCGACCTGCTGCCGCCCGGCGTGCTCAACGTGGTCAACGGCTTCGGCGTGGAAGCGGGCAAGCCGCTGGCGTCCAGCCCGCGCATCGCCAAGATCGCCTTTACCGGTGAAACCACCACCGGCCGGCTGATCATGCAGTACGCCAGCCAGAACCTGATCCCGGTGACGCTGGAGCTGGGTGGCAAATCACCCAATATCTTCTTCGCCGACGTGATGGCGCACGACGATGACTTCCTGGACAAGGCGGTGGAAGGCTTCGTGCTGTTCGCCTTCAACCAGGGCGAGGTGTGCACCTGTCCCTCGCGCGCGCTGATCCAGGAGTCGATCTACGACGCATTCATGGAGCGTGCGCTCAAGCGCGTGGCAGCGATCAAGCAGGGCAATCCGCTCGATCCCAACACCATGGTCGGCGCGCAGGCCTCCTCCGAGCAGCTGGAGAAGATCCTGTCCTACTTCGACATCGGCAGGCAGGAAGGGGCCGAGGTCCTGATCGGCGGTGAGCAGGCCACCCTCGATGGCGAGCTGGCCGGCGGCTTCTACGTGAAGCCCACGGTGTTCAAGGGCCACAACAGGATGCGCGTGTTCCAGGAGGAGATCTTCGGGCCGGTGGTGTCGGTGACCACCTTCAAGACCGAAGAAGAGGCGCTGGAGATCGCCAACGACACCCTCTACGGGCTCGGTGCCGGGGTGTGGAGCCGCGACGCCTCGCTGCTGTACCGCATGGGCCGCGGCATCCAGGCCGGGCGTGTGTGGACCAACTGCTACCACGCCTACCCGGCGCACGCCGCGTTTGGTGGCTACAAGCAGTCGGGCATCGGCCGCGAGAACCACAAGATGATGCTCGACCACTACCAGCAGACCAAGAACCTGCTGGTGAGCTACTCGCCGAAGAAGCTGGGCTTTTTCTGAGCCGGCGCCCTGCTTGATCACGATCAAGGCGTCGGCATGAGGCCGGCGCCACAGTGCTGCCATTGGCAATCCACGGAGATCCACGCATGAACAAGACCATGAAGGCCGCTGTCGTCCGCGAATTCGGCAAGCCGTTGCGCATCGAGGAAGTGCAGGTACCGCGGCCCGGCCCCGGCGACATCCTGGTGAAGATCGAAGCGTGTGGCGTGTGCCACACCGACCTGCATGCGGTGGACGGCGACTGGCCGGTCAAGCCCAACCCGCCGTTCATTCCCGGTCACGAGGGCGTCGGCCACGTGGTGGCGGTGGGCGCCGGCGTCAGCCATATCCGCGAGGGCGACCGGGTCGGCATCCCATGGCTGTACTCGGCCTGCGGCCATTGCGAACACTGCATGGGCGGCTGGGAAACCTTGTGCGAGGCGCAGCAGAACACCGGCTACTCGGTCAACGGCGGCTTCGCCGAATACGCGCTGGCCAACGCCGATTACGTGGGCCTGCTGCCCAAGGGCATCGGCTTCATCGAGGTCGCCCCGATCCTGTGCGCCGGGGTGACCGTCTACAAGGGCCTGAAGGTGACCGACACCCGCCCCGGGCAGTGGGTGGTGATCTCCGGCATCGGTGGCCTGGGCCACATGGCGGTGCAGTACGCCAAGGCGATGGGCCTGAACGTGGCCGCGGTGGATATCGATGATGACAAGCTCGCGTTGGCCGAGCGCCTGGGTGCCACGATCACGGTCAACGCGCGCACCACCGATCCGGCCGCGTTCCTGAAGAAGGAGATCGGCGGCGCGCACGGCGCGCTGGTCACCGCGGTATCGCCGAAGGCCTTCGAGCAGGCGCTGGGCATGGTCCGCCGCGGCGGCACGGTGTCGTTGAATGGCCTGCCGCCGGGCGACTTCCCGCTGGATATCTTCGGCATGGTGCTCAATGGCATCACCGTGCGTGGCTCGATCGTGGGTACCCGCCTGGACCTGCAGGAATCGCTGGAATTCGCCGAGCAGGGCAAGGTGGCCGCCACCGTCACCAGCGATTCGCTGGAGAACATCAACGAGATCTTCGCGCGCATGCACGCCGGC
Organism: Stenotrophomonas maltophilia; assembly: GCA_002435595.1. GTDB lineage: Bacteria > Pseudomonadota > Gammaproteobacteria > Xanthomonadales > Xanthomonadaceae > Stenotrophomonas > Stenotrophomonas maltophilia_AC. Next base: position 2,577 of record DJBL01000167.1, on the reverse strand, counting down.
AAGATCGAAGGCCGCGTGGTGCTGGACCTCAACGCGTAACCGGTGGTGCACCGCGGCCTGCCATCGCCTTCCCTCTCCCGACGATGGCAGGCCGCTCCCCGATAGCGCCGGCCGCTGGCCGGCTCCCAGGAAACCCGACGATGAACGCCGCACCGCCCCAGGTAATGGCCACCCTGGCCGCCCTGCAGCTGATCCAGACGCTGCACGCCCGCCACGGCCCGCTGCTGTTCCACCAGTCCGGCGGCTGCTGCGACGGCTCCTCGCCGATGTGCTTTGCCCAGGGTGATTTCATCGTGGGCGACCGCGACGTGCAGCTGGGTGAGATCGGCGGTGCGCCGTTCTACATCAGCGCCTCGCAGTTCGCGTACTGGAAGCACACCCAGCTGATCATCGACGTGGTGCCCGGGCGTGGCGGCATGTTCTCGCTGGAGAACGGCGAGGGCGTGCGCTTCCTGGTGCGCTCGCGGTTGTTCAGCGAGGACGAGTTCGCCCGGCTCAAGGATGCCGGCAAGGTCTGAGCCCACGCACGCGTCCATAATGGGCACCGTCCCGTTGCCCTGGATCGCCATGTCCGCGTTGTCGCTTGCCAAGACCGTCGTGCTGTCCGTGCTGTGCGTGGTGGTGGCGCTGTTCGTGCTCGGCATGGTCAGCGGCGCAGCCGGCTGGATCGCACCGTGGATCGGCCTGGGTGACGGCGGGCAGCCGCGCCTAGCCTGGGACCTGGGTTGGACCATCCTCGGCGGCCTCGCCGCCACCGCCTTCGCCGCGCGCAACGCGCCGACGCTGCCCTACGTTCATGGCGGGGTGGTGTGGGCGGTGATCGCCGCTGCCTCGGCGTATGCCGCCTGGGACCTGGGCAGCGACTTCCCGTTCTGGTTCGTGCTGGTGCTGCTGCTCTCGTTGCCGCTGCAGGCCGCGGGGATCTGGCTGGGCGCGCGCTGTCGCCCGCAGTGACGCGAACTGCCGCAGCAGGGTCGCATCCGGGTCGACCGCCGAGATGGACCCGGCACCCCGGCAAGGCAGGACACCAACCGCACAGGGCTGTTGGCGCACTTCCTGCGGCGTCACGCCCCCGGTAGCACCTGCTTCACCGCCTCGATCCCCTCCCATGGATCCTGCTTCAGCCGCTGCGCCCGCTGCAGCGCCTTGGACATGGGGAATGCATCGGCGGCGGTGATGCGGCCCAGTTCTTCCCAGCGCAGCGGCACCGCCACGCCCGCACCGGGTCGGGCGCGCAGCGACCACGAGCACACGCTGGTGGCGCCGCGCGCATTGCGCAGCCAGTCGATGAAGATCACCCCGGTGCGCTTGGCCTTGCTCATGGTGGCCACGTAGCGCTCCGGCGCGTGTTCGGCCATGGCCTGCGCGAACGCTTCGCAGAAGTCCTTGGCCTGCGTCCAGTCGGCCTTGGGCTGCAGGGGCACCACCACGTGCGCGCCCTTGCCGCCGGACAGCCGCACGAAGCTCTGCAGCCCGGTTTCGAGCAGGCGGTCGCGCACGTCGCGCGCGGCTCGCCTGACCTCGGCCCAGCCCACTCCGTCGCCGGGGTCCAGGTCGAAGACCAGCCGGTCCGGGTGCTCGGGATCGTCCACCGTCGCGCCCCACGGATGCAGCTCCAGGGTGTTCATCTGCACCAGTTGCAGCAACCCGGCCACGTCTTCGATGTAGAGGTAATCCTCGCGCCCGCTCTTCTGTTCCAGCGGTATCGCGCGCACCGCCTCGCCCAGCCCGGTGCCGTGGTGTTTCTGGAAGAAGCAGGGCTTGTCCACCCCATCCGGGCAGCGCAGGACCGACAGCGGCCGCCGCGCCACTTCGGGCAGCACCCAGCGCGCCATCTGCCGGTAGTAGTCGGCCACCTCGCCCTTGGTGATCTTCGCCTTGGCGAAGACCACCCGCTCGGGATGGCTGATACTGACGCCATCGGTGCCGTCGCCTGCTGCCTGTGCATCGGCCTTGGCCTTGCGCGTTGTCTTGTTGGTGCCCTTGGCCTTCACCGTGGCCTGGCCTGCCGCGCCCAGGTCGCCGGCAGATTTGTCCTCGCGCAGCCGCTTGAAGCTGGCCTGACGCAGCAGCCCTTCCTTGGCCCAGCCGCGGAACGCCACCTCGGCCACCAGCACCGGTTTCACCCAGTGCACGCTGCGCGCCTTGAACGGCACGTGCGCGGGCAGTTCCACCCCCGCGTCGTTCACGGCCAGCGGCTTCAGTTGCCTGGTGAGCGCGCCCAGCAGCGCATCATCGAACCCGGTGCCGACCCGCCCCACGTAGCGCAGGCCGCCCTTGTCCGGGGTGGCCATCAACAACGAGCCAAAGCCGCTGCGCGTGCCCTTGGGGTCGGTGTAGCCCACGATCAGGAATTCGTCGGTGCTCTCGTGCTTGATCTTGATCCACGCCGGCGAGCGCGCGTTGACGTAGGGCGCGTCCACGCGCTTGCTGATGATGCCCTCGAAACCGGCCTGGCCACTGGCGGCAAACACCGCCGGTCCATGGTCAAGCACGTGGTCGCTATAGGCCAGCGTGCCCGGCCCCGGACCGATCAGGTCCTTGAGCAGTGCCTTGCGCTGCAGCAGCGCGCAGCGG
>DJBL01000160.1:28207-28639 GCA_002435595.1 Stenotrophomonas maltophilia | reverse complement strand
CTGGCGCGACATCGATCGGCTGTCCGCACAGGTGCGCCAGGCCGTCGCCCGCGGCCAAGCGGCCGTGGAGCCGTTCGCCTTCCTCAGCGAAGACGGCAGCGCGGGCGAGCAACTGGCCTGTGCGCGACAGCGCGCGGCAGGTGTTGCCGCCGGCGTGCAGGCCCTGCCGGCCACCACCGTGCGCGCCCAGGGCACGCTGCGCGTGGGCTGGCTGTCCAACGGCTTCGGCGCGCACCCGACCGGCCTGCTGACGGTGGCCCTGCTGGAACAGCTGCGCGCACTGGGTACGCTGGAACTGCACCTGTTCGCGCTCAATGGCGATGACGGCAGCGGCCTGCGCGCGCGCCTGCAGGCCGCCGCCACCGAGCTGCATGATGTGAGCACCCTGCCCCACCAGCGCATCGCCGCCTGCATCCGCGCCGCCGGCATCGA
>DJBL01000160.1:0-27934 GCA_002435595.1 Stenotrophomonas maltophilia | reverse complement strand
ATCCGCGCCGCCGGCATCGACGTGCTGTTCGACCTGCGCGGCTGGGGCGGCGGCGGCACCCCGCAGGTGCTGGCGATGCGCCCGGCCCCGGTGCAGGTGAACTGGCTGGCCTACCCCGGTACCTCCGGCGCGGCGTGGATGGACCATGTGCTGGCCGATGCGTTCGTGCTGCCGCCGGCGCTGGAGGCGGGCTTCAGCGAGCATGTGTACCGCCTGCCGCGCGCCTTCCAGCCGTCGGACAACACCCGCCTGCTGCAGGCCGCCCCCTCGCGCGCGGCCTGCGGGTTGCCGGCCGAGGGCGTGGTGCTGTGCTGCTTCAACAACAGCTACAAGCTCAACCCGCGCAGCGTGCAACGCCTGTTCGCGGTGCTGCACGGGGTGCCGGGCAGCGTGCTGTGGCTGCTGTCCGGGCCCGGCAATGCCGATGCGCGCCTGCGCGGCGCGGCGCGCCAGGCCCAGCTGGACCCGGCGCGGCTGGTGTTCATGCCCAAGGCGCCGCACCCGGAGTATCTGGCGCGCTACGCGCTGGCCGACCTGTTCCTGGACACCCACCCCTACAACGCCCACACCACCGCTTCCGATGCGTTGTGGGCCGGCTGCCCGGTGCTGACCTGCCCGGGCACCACGTTCGCCTCGCGCGTGGCCGGCAGCCTCAACCACCACCTGGGGCTGGCACGGATGAACATGGCCGACGACCGCGCCTTCGTCGCCACCGCGATCGCGCTGGGCAACGATCCCCCGGCACTGCAGGCACTGCGCGCCGAACTGGCGCAGCGCCGCGCCGACAGCGGCGTGTTCGACATGGCCGGCTTTGCCCGCGACTTCAGCGACATCGTCCAGGCCATGGCACGCGAGCGCGGCTGGCAGGCGGCGCGATGATGCGCACGCGCCACAGGTGATGGCGCTGCCAGACGCGCAGCGCGAACGTGCCATCTGCCTGAGCCGGCACGGCGACGGCTGCGCTCCGGCGCACACTGAAGCGCGAACCTGATCCGGCCATCGCGGGCCTGCGCTGGTACGGGCAGCACGCCGTCGACGGCGGCAACGCGGCTGGGTGAACTGCTGCCCGGCGACCGGGTGGGCGGCAGACGGCCGTCGCCGACGGCGGCGACAACCGCTGAACCCGGGCTGCGCTAGGCTCGGCGCTTCCCTTGAACAAGCGAGGCACGTGGATGGGCAAGCTCAAGCGCAAGGAGTACCAGGCCCTGCTGGAACCGATGCAGCTGGAACTCACCGCGATGGCGCGCTGGGTACAGCACACCGGGCAACGCGTGCTGGTGCTGTTGGAAGGCCGCGATACCGCCGGCAAGGGCGGCGCCATCCAGGCCATCGCCGAACACCTCAACCCGCGCCAGTGCAAAGTGGTAGCGCTGCCCAAGCCCACCGACCGCGAGAGTACCCAGTGGTACTTCCAGCGCTACGTTTCGCACCTGCCGGCCGGCGGTGAAATCGTGCTGATGGACCGCAGCTGGTACAACCGGGCCGGGGTCGAGCATGTGATGGGCTATTGCAGCGAGAGCGAGTACCACGCCTTCCTGGCCCAGGCCCCGGTGTTCGAGAAGCTGCTGGTGGACGATGGCATCCTGTTGTTCAAGTACTGGCTGAGCGTGGACCAGGCGCAACAGGAGAAGCGCTTTGCCGAGCGCCATGTAGACCCGCTCAAGGGCTGGAAGCTGTCGCCGGTGGACCTGAAATCGCGCAGCAGGTACAGCGCCTACACCGAGGCGCGCGAGGCGATGCTGCGCGCGACCCACCGCGAGCAGGCCCCGTGGACGCTGGTGGACTTCAACGACCAGAAGCGTGGCCGGTTGGGGCTGATCCGCAACCTGCTCGATCGCCTGCCCGATACCCGCGTGGACGAGCCGGTGCTGGCGCTGCCGCCCTTGAAGGGCAAGCTGCACAAGGAACATTTCGATGTGCTGCAACCGATCCAGGCGTATCCGCTGGGCGACTGACCGCACGGCGCGCCACTGCGCCGCGCAGTCCCGGCAGCGCGGTGGCCCGGTCGCATCCGCGCGGTTTCAACCGCCCTGGGCGATCCGGGTTTCGATGTCGTGCGCGGTGACCGGACCCAGGAACTCCTTGGCGACCTTGCCGTCGGGTGCGATCAGATAGGTCAGCGGCAGGCCACGCGGGATCGCGAAATCCTCCGGCGGGTTGTAGGTGTCCACGATCACGATCGGATAGGTGACCGGGCGCTTTTCAAGGAACGCCTTCATCTCGGCCGGCTCGATGTCCTCATAGGCCAGGCCGACCACCTCGATCTCGCTGCGCATGGCGTGCAGCGCCGACAGCTCCGGCATTTCCTTGCGGCACGGTGCGCACCAGGTTGCCCAGAAATTGACCACCACCCACTTGCCGCGGTGGGCGGCCAGGTCGTAGCTGCTGCCATCCAATGCCGGCAACTTCAGGCTGGGGCGTTCAACGGTCTTGCGGTCGCTCGGCGCGACCTCGGCGGGCGCCGTGGGCGCGGCCGGCGCTGCGACCGGGGCAGCGGGCGTGGCCGGCACGGAAGGGGCCGCATCGGGCGGGGCGACAGGCTTGTTGCAGGCGGCCAGGGCCAGCAGGCCCACGGCCAGCAGCATCGGCTTGGCGGTCATGGTGTGTCTCCGGGGGTGGAATAGATATCGCTGACGCGGCGCTTGAGCAGCTCGCGCAGTGGCAGGCGCAGGGTGTCCAGGGCCAGCACCGCGGCCTGGCCCAGGCTGTCATCGCGGTACGGCAGGTAGGCTTCGCGCACCGGGATGCGCATCTGCGTGGTTTCGTACAGATCGGCCAGGGTGAGTTTGTCCAGGTCGCGCGCCAGCAGCCATTCGCCGCGCTCGTCGCGGCGTACCACGCGGATCGCCTCCAGGTCGCACAGCATGGTCTGCAGGAGTGAATCGGTGAGCATCGGCTCCAGCCGCAGGATCTCGTCATCGTCCAGGCTGTGGCCCTCGGCGCGGGCCTGCTGGAAACGTCCGATCAGGCGCAGCAGGCCGTAGATCTCATAGCCGGTGGGCAGGCGCAGGTCGGCCGGCTGGTAGCGGAAGGCGGCGATCGAGGAGGCCAGCGAGGCGCCGAGCAGCACCGAGACCCAGCACAGGTAGATCCACAGCAGCAGGATCGGCACGAAGGCGACCGTGCCGTAGAGCTTCTGGTAGGACTGGAAGCTGCCCAGGTAGGCGCCCATGCCCCACTTGACCAGCTCCAGCATCACCGCCGCCAGGATCGCGCCGGGGATGGCATGGCGCCACTTGACGGTGTGGTGCGGGACCACCCGGTAGACCAGCATGATGCACACGAACTCGATCAGGATCGGTGCCACGGTGAGCGAGAAGTTGGCCAGCCAACGGCCTTCGCTGGTGCCGAACAGCGGCAGCGCGAAGACCCGTGCCGACACCGCCAGCGAGGCGGCGGCCAGCATCGCGCCCAGGGTCAGCACGGTCCAGTAGACCAGGAAGCGGGTCAACCGGGGGCGCGCCGAGCTCACCCGCCAGATCTGGTTGAAGGTCTGCTCGACGCTGTTGAGGGTGATCAGCAGCGATACCACCAGCGCAATGAAACCGGCTGCGGTGAGCTGCCCGGCACTGGCCGAGAACTGGCGCAGGTAGCCTTCGGCCGCACGCGCTGCGTTGGGCACGAAGTTGGAAAAGACGTAGTCGCTGAGCTGGTCACTCCAGCGGTCGAAGACCGGAAAGGCCGAGAGCACGCCAAACACCACGATCGCAAGCGGCACCAGCGCGAACACGGTGGTGTAGGCCAGCGAGGCGGCGGCCTGGAACAGGCGGTCATCGAGGAAGCGGCGCCACAGGAAGCGACCGAAGCTGGCGGTCCGCGCCCGGTCACGCACGCGCTCCATCCAGAGATTGACGGTGTCGAGGGGTTCCATCGGCGCAAGGGTACCTGAAGAGGGGTGTGCGGGACCGCATCGCATCGCCATACTGGCCCCTGGTCCCGATGAGATGAAGGCGCGATGGCGGAAATCCTGGTGCTGTACTACAGCCGCGGCGGGTCGGTGGCCCGGCTGGCCCGCCAGATTGCGCGCGGCATCGGCGAGGTGCCGGGCATGAGCGCGCGCCTGCGCACCGTGCCACCGGTGGCGGCGGTCACCCAGACCGCCCGACCACCGGTGCCCGAGGACGGCGCGCCCTATGTGGATATCGCCGACCTGGCCGAGTGCGACGGCCTGATCCTGGGCAGCCCGACCCGTTTCGGCAACATGGCCGCGCCGGTGAAGCATTTCCTGGACGGGCTCGGCGCCGAATGGGTCAACGGCACGCTGGCGGGCAAGCCGGCGGCGGTGTTCACCTCCACCGCCTCGCTGCACGGCGGGCAGGAATCCACGTTGTTGTCCATGCAGGTGCCGTTGCTGCACCACGGCTGCCTGATCGTCGGCATTCCCTTCACCGAGCCGGCCCTGAGCCACACCACCACCGGCGGTACGCCCTACGGCGCCAGCCACGTGGCCGGTGCCGACGACAACCCGGTGCCCAGCGAGGACGAGGCGATCCTGGCCCGGGCGCTGGGCCGGCGGGTGGCCGACATCGCGCGGCGGCTGGCGTGACGGCGCGGGCGCAGGAGGCGGCGCTGGCACTGCTGCTGGTCGCCCTGGCAGCGCTGTATGCGCTGTGGTTTGCCCACGACAAGCACTGGCTGGCCACCCAACTGGTGTTCACCCTGCCCCCGCTGCTGCTGGCGCTGGGGCTATGGCTGCGCCGCGGCAAGGCCGCCTTCTGGGCCGGGGTGCTGGCCCTGTTCTGGTTCAGCCATGGGGTGATGAGCGCCTGGAGCCACCCGGAAACGGCCGCCTGGGCCTGGGCCGAACTGCTGCTGGCCCTGGCGGTGATCGGGGTGGCGAGCACGCCGGGCCTGCGCCGCCGCTTCGCCAAGCGCTGAACCTGCACGTCAGCGCGGCTGCGAGGCGGCGCCAGCGGTCGTATCATCTGCATCCCGGCGCGGGTTGCCCGCGCGGCTCTGACCGCTATCCAGGATGCCCGCAATGGAAGAACTACTGATCATCACCACCGGTGGCACGATCGACAAGATCTACTTCGACGACAAGTCGGATTATCAGATCGGCGATCCGCAGATCGGGATGATCCTGCGCGAACTGGGCGTGACCTTCCGTTTCAACGTGATTCCGATCCTGCGCAAGGATTCGCTGCACATCACCGACGAGGACCGCGAGCTGATCCGCGCGACGATCGCCGCGCAGCCGACCCGCCACGTGCTGGTCACCCACGGCACCGATTCGATGGTGCAGACCGGGCAGGTGCTCAAGACGATCGCCGACAAGACGATCGTGATGACCGGCGCGCTGAGCCCGGCCCGTTTCCGTGGCTCGGATGCGGAGTTCAACATCGGCTGCGCGATCGGTGCGGTGCAGTCGCTGGCCAGCGGGGTGTACATCGCCATGAACGGCCGCATCTGGAACCCGGAGCACGTGCGCAAGAACGTGGCGGCGAACCGGTTCGAAGAAGCCTGAGAAGAAGCCTGATCGGCTGTCGCGTCTGGACGCTGCAGTCCCAGCCGCACGTGTCTGGGCGGGGGTGTGAGGGCTCGCGCGACCGTTGCTCGCGGAAAGCCCCCCAAAAAAACGCCCCGGCCGAAACCGGGGCGTGCCCATTGGAGAGGGATCTGGGCTCAGTACTGCGCGGTCAGGGTGACCCCGGAGAAGGTCGAATAGCCCTTCACCCGCACGTGCCAGGTACCGGCCGCCGGTGAAGTGATCGTGCAGGTCTCGGTGTTGCCGCTCAGGTACGGACGGCAGTTGTAGAGGGTATCGGTCGGGGCGCTGCCCGAACGCACGTACAGGTCTGCGTCACCGCTGCCACCGGCGATGCTCACCTTCAGCTGCGAACGGCCCGCAGGCACCACGACCGTGTAGGACAGCGAAGCACCGCTGGCCGCACCCAGGCCCGTGACCGGGACGTTGTTCTGCAGCACCGTGCCGGTGCCCGGGTTCGGGTTGGTCCCGCCCAGGGCCGCGGTGACCGCCGCATCGGCATCCACGATGCCTGCGCCGCATCCGCCGCTGCACGCGCCCGGCAATGCCCGTGCGGTGTTCTTCAGCAGCGTCTCGATCGCTGCGGGCGTCAGCGCCGTCGGCGCCACCGACTGCACCAGCGCGACCACGCCGGCCACGTGCGGCGCCGCCATCGACGTGCCGTTGTAGGACGCGTAGGACGCGGTGCCCGGCACCGTCGTGCCGCTGTTGAGGGTGGACAGGATGGCCTGGCCGGGGGCCGAGATGTCGATGCCCGCGCCGTAGTTGGAGAAGCTGGCGCGCGCGCCGGCCGAGGTTGTTGCCGCCACCGCGATCACGTTGGCGCAGTTGGCCGGCACCGACGAGGACACGTTGGTGTTGCTGTTGCCTGCCGCCACCACCACCGTGGTGCCGCGCGAGACCGCACCATTGATCGCGTTCTGGTAGGTGGTCGAGCAGGTGCCGCCGCCGCCCAGCGACATGTTGATCACTTCGGCCGGATTGGCATTGGCCGGCACGCCGCTGACGGTGCCGCCGGAGGCCCACACGATCGCATCGGCGATGTCGGAGGTGTAACCACCGCACTTGCCGAGCACGCGCACCGGCACGACCTTCGCGTTGAATGCCGTACCGGCCACGCCGGTGCTGTTGTTGGTCACCGCGGCGATGGTGCCGGCCACGTGGGTACCGTGCCAGCTCGAGTTCGACGCCGGAATGCCCGAGCCGCATTCGTTGGCGGCGTACCAGTCGCCCTCGTCGTTCGGGTTGTTGTCACGCCCGCCCCCATCGCGCGCCATCGCCGCGTCGCTGATGAAGTCATAGCCGGGCAGGATATTGGCGTTGAGGTCCGGATGGTTGGTGATGCCGGTGTCGATCACCGCCACCACCACGCCGGTGCCGGTGGCCTTGTCCCACGCCGGGCGCACGTTGATCGAAGCGTTGCTGGTGCCAAAGCCCCACTGCTCAGACAGGCGCGCGTCGTTGGGCACCAGGGTGGCGTGCATGAGCTGATCGACTTCGACGTAGTCCACATTCGGGTCGGCCGCCAGGCGGCGCATCAGCAGTTCCGATTCGGCCGCATCCAGCGGGCGGTCGGCCTTGATCACGGTCGGGCCGATGGCCAGTTGGCGCAGCTTCTGCAGGCCCAGCGCGCGACCCTGCGCAGCCGGTACCGCCGCGGCCGCCGCCTTCAGCGAGCTGGCCAGTGCGGTCGGCGTGGCGACCAGGTCGGCGCCATCCTTGTATTTGACGATGAAGCGCTGGTGCGTCGGTGCCGACGACAGGCCGCTCAGCTGCACATCGCCGGCGAATGCCGGGGCGGCCAGCAGCAGCGTCGAGAGGACGGACGCGCCCAGTACAACCAATGCACGCTGACGCAAACGGGGTTGCGAATCATGAGACATCGGATTTCCCTTTCAGACTGTGGATGCCGCGAACGCGGCTGAATTTCCAGTGCCGACCCGGGGGCTGTTGAACGCGGTGGCGCGGATCGAGACCGGTTGTTGGATCGGTTCCCCTGAAATCAAACCGCCCATCGCGAACCTAGTGGGTCGTTGCGGGTTCAACAATGTTTCAGCCGCACTTCAGTGACATGAAATGTCGGATCTGAGACTTTCCGTGTCGAAGGTTTGTGAAAGTGAAGGAACGTGGCGCGTTCCGACCGGTCACATCGCGCCATCCAATGTCTGTTTCGGCTGTCCAGGTCGGAAAAATACAGACAAGCCTTGCGCAACGGGGCCTGCACGGCGCTGCCACCGCTGGACAAAGCGCGGCGGTGTGCGGCGTCGGAGACACGACGGGCATGAAAAAACCCGCCGGTTGCCCGGCGGGTTTTTCAGGTGGGGTACCACGCGCGTGGCGCTTACGCGTCCAGGCGCACCAGCCAGCCGTGGCGGTCCGGCAGGCGGCCGTACTGGATGTCGGTCAGCTCCTTGCGCAGCGACATGGTCACTTCACCAGCCGGCGCATTGATGTCGCCCACCGAGAAGCCTTCGCCCTTGAGCTGCCCGATCGGGGTGACCACTGCGGCGGTACCGCAGGCGAACACTTCGGCGATCTCGCCGGAGGCCACGCCCTGCTTCCACTCGTCGATGGTGACCTTGCGCTCTTCGACCTTCATGCCACGGTCGCGGGCCAGCTGCAGGATGCTCTCGCGGGTGATGCCTTCCAGGATGCTGCCCGACAGCGCCGGGGTGACCAGGGTGCCATCCTTGTAGACCAGGAACACGTTCATGCCGCCCAGTTCTTCCAGGTACTTGCCCTCGACCGGGTCCAGGAACAGCACCTGCGAGCAGCCCTGGGCCTGCGCCTTCTGCTGCGGCAGCAGCGAGGCGGCGTAATTGCCCCCGCACTTGGCCGCACCGGTGCCGCCCTTGGCCGCACGTGCGTACTCGGTGGAAAGCCAGATCGAGACCGGGGCCACGCCCTTGGCGAAGTACGGGCCGGCCGGGCTGGCGATCACGTAGTAACCGGCCTTGTGCGCGCCGCGCACGCCGAGGAAGGCTTCATCGCCGATCATGAACGGACGGAAGTACAGGCTGGATTCGTCGGCCGACGGCACCCAGCTGGCATCCACGGCGATCAGCTGCTTGAGCGATTCAACGAAGATCTCCACCGGCAGTTCCGGCAGCGCCAGGCGCTGCGCCGAGCGCTGCAGGCGGCGGCCGTTGGCGTCCGGACGGAAGGTCCAGATCGAGCCATCGGCGTGGCGGTAGGCCTTGATGCCTTCGAAGATTTCCTGGCCGTAGTGCAGCACCGCCGCAGCCGGGTCCAGCTGCAGCGGGCCGTACGGACGTACGTTCGCGTTGTGCCAGCCGGTGTCCTTGTCCCACCGCACTTCCACCATGTGGTCGGTGAAATGCAGACCAAAACCGGGGGCGGCCAGGATGCGCTCGCGCTCCTCGCTGCTGCGCGGGGTGGCGGAACGGGTGGTGTTGAAGCTCACGGAAGACTGGGACACCGGATATTTCCTGTTCTGGTTACGGGGAACGCTGGCCGCGGCGGCGTGCCGCAGCCGGCCATTACAGCATGCCGGTCTCGAGCCGGGCCGCTTCGGACATCATGTGCTGGTTCCACGGCGGGTCGAACACCAGCTCGACGTCGGCCTCGGCCACCGTCGGGATCATTTCCAGCTTGCTGCGCACATCGTCGACCAGGATCTCGCCCATGCCGCAGCCGGGCGCGGTCAGGGTCATCTTGACGTCGATCTCGCGCTGGCCCGCGTCCAGGTGCTTGATTTCCACCTCGTAGACCAGCCCCAGCTCAACGACGTTGACCGGGATCTCGGGATCGAAACAGGTGCGCAGCTGCTGCCACACCAGTTTTTCGACTTCTTCATCGGTGGCGTTCTCAGGCAGCTCCAGCGCCGGCGGCGGTTCTTTGCCGATGGCGTCGCCGTCCTTGCCGGCGATGCGGAACAGGTTGCCTTCGACGAAGACGGTATAGCTGCCACCCAGGGCCTGGGTGATATAGCCATAGCTGCCGGCGGGCAGCGTGACCGTTTCGCCCTGCGGGACCATGACGGCCTCGCAGTCGCGTTCGAAGTGGACAGGTTCACTGCTACGGGAATACATGTGGATCGATATGGGGGTCGCGGCCAATTCCCGCAAGGCGTCCATTTTAGCCCAGCCGCCGCCCACGCGCCGGTCACCGCGCAAGCCGGTATCCTGTGGGCTCCCACAGGAAGATTGCATGACGCCCACCTCTGTGCCTGCCCGCAGCCACCACTGGCTCTGGCCCCCGATGTTGCTGCTTGGTGTTGTGACCGCCACCCTGGCCTGGGTCTTCGTGGCCCTGCTCAGCGGCCGGCAGACTGGCTGGATGGCCGTCCTGACGGCGCTGGAGATCGTATTCATGCTGCGCCTGAGCCGGTTCCGCGCCGGCCCGGTGCGGGTCGCGGTGACCCTGGCGGCCACCCTGCTGGTCGTCTTCGCCGCCAACTGGGGCATCGCCTCGGCCTATGTCGGCGGCTCGATGGGGCTGGCCCCGTGGGATTCAGCGTTGCGCATGGGCCCGTTCATGGCCTGGACCCTGTTCCAGCTCGCCAATGGCGTTGCCGAAGCCCTGTGGGTGGGGGTGGCGCTGGTGGTGGGGTGGTGGATCGCGCGGTAACCAGCGCGCATCCAGCCCCCGTGCGGATGCCGGCCACCGGCCGATACCCGCGGGGCCGCATCGCGTGCTCGAGCGGCGGCGCGCCGCTCAGTGCCCGCCGTCGAGCGCCTTGAGTTCGCTCACCAACGCACTGGCCGCACCGGCGCCATCGCCGTACAGCATGCGGGCATTGTCGGCGTAGAACAGCGCATTTTCGATGCCGGCGAAACCGGTGCCCTTGCCGCGCTTGATGACCACCACGTTGCGCGCATTGACCACATCCAGGATCGGCATGCCGTAGATCGGGCTGGCCGGGTCGGTGCGCGCGACCGGGTTGACCACGTCGTTGGCGCCGATCACCAGCACCACGTCGGTGGTGGCGAACTCGGGGTTGATGTCGTCCATGTCGGCGATCAGGTCATACGGCACGCCGGCCTCGGCCAGCAGCACGTTCATGTGCCCGGGCATGCGCCCGGCGACCGGGTGGATGGCGAACTTCACCTTGATGCCGCGATCGAGCAGGCGTTGGGCCAGCTCCCACACCTTGTGCTGGGCCTGGGCCACGGCCATGCCGTAACCGGGCACGATCACCACGCGCTCGGCGAAGGCGAGCATGGCGGCCACGTCGCTGGCCTCGATCGGCTTCTGCGCGCCGCTGATTTCCTGCGCCACGCCACCGCCGCCGAAGTTGGAGAACAGCACCCCGCTGATCGGCCGGTTCATCGCCTTGGCCATCAACCGGGTCAGCAGGATGCCGGCCGCGCCGACCATCATGCCGGCGATGATCAGCGCCTCGTTGCCCAGCACGTAGCCTTCGAACGCCACCGCCAGGCCGGTGAACGCGTTGTACAGCGAGATCACCACCGGCATGTCGGCGCCGCCGATCGGGAGCGTCATCAGCACGCCCAGCGCCAGCGCCACCACGAAGAAGCTGATGATCGCCACCGGGCTCAGGCTGACCGCCGCCCAGACCCCCAGCACCACCATCGCCAGCGCGACCAGCAGATTGAACGCCTGTTGTCCCGGGAAGGTGACGCGCCGGTCCAGGCGACCATCCAGCTTGGCCCAGGCGATGATCGAGCCGGACAGCGAGACCGCGCCGATCGCCGAGCCGATCACCGCCAGGGCCAGCACCGTGGCCGACGGCTGGCGTGCGGCCAGGTCGGCCAGCGCCTGCTCGCTCCAATGGGTGGTATCGCGGTTGGCCAGGAACGAGAAGCGCAGCAGTTCTACCGCACCGATCGCCGCCGCCGAGCCACCGCCCATGCCGTTGTACAGGGCCACCATCTGCGGCATGTCGGTGATCGCCACGCGCTTGGCCGACCACCACGCCACGCCGGTACCGATCGCCACCGCCGCCAGGATCAGCGGGATGTTGTGCAGTTCGGGCAGGAAGAAGGTGGCCACCGTGGCGATCAGCATGCCCAGCCCAGCCCAGCGGATGCCGCTGCGCGCGGTCATCGGCGAGGCCATGCGCTGCAGGCCGAGCAGGAACAGGGTGGCGGCCACCAGGTAGCTCACCTGGACCAGCCACTGCAGCAGTTGCGCGGTGCTTACGTTCAAGGCGTCTTCTCCCCGGCGTCGCGCCTGGCGCTGGGCTTGAACATGTCCAGCATGCGCTCGGTCACCACGTAGCCGCCGGCCGCGTTGCCCGCCCCGAGCACCACCGCGATGAAGCCGATGATCTTCTCCAGCGGGGTCTGCGCGTGCCCCAGCACCACCATCGCCCCGATCAGCACGATGCCGTGGATGAAGTTGGACCCGGACATCAGGGGGGTATGCAGGATCACCGGCACCCGTGAAATGATCACGTGGCCGGCGATCGCAGCCAGCATGAAGATGTACAACGCCACGAACCCGTCGCTCATTGCAGTCACTCTCCCAGGCGGTGATCCCGTCCCCCCATCATAACCATGCGCTGAACCGTTCTGCAGGCCCGGTCAACCGATCGGCCGCCGGGGCGTTCTCACCGTATCCCCCCTGCGCGAGCGCTACCCTGTGCTGGTGAGCCCTACCTTGCAGACACTGCCCGACCAGGCCGACGCCGCGTTGCCGGTGTCGCTGGACGCGTTCCTGGCCGGGATCGGCCCGCGCGCCTTCCGCTTCGCCGAGGCCGGCCTGCGCCAACGCGACGATGCGCTGGATGCGGTGCAGGACGCCATGCTGCGCATGCTGTCCTACCAGGACAAGCCGGCCGCGGAGTGGGCGCCGTTGTTCTGGAGCATCCTGCGCCGGCGCGTGGTCGACCTGCAGCGCCGACGCGGCTTCCGCCTGCGCTTCTGGCGCAGCAGCGACGAGGAAGGCGGCGACCATGACATCGACTGGGCCGATGCCGCGCCCGGCCCGGCGCAAGCGCACGAGCAGCGCGAGCAGTACGCGCAACTGGTACAGGCGCTGCGCGAACTGCCGGCGCGCCAGCGCGAAGCTTTCACCCTGCGGGTACTGCAGCAGCTGGACGGTGCCACCACCGCCAAGGCCATGGGCTGCAGCGAGGGCGCGGTCAAAACCCATCTTTCGCGCGCCCGGCAGGCGCTGCAGCAGCACCTGGAGATCGAACTGTGAGCCGCCCCGTCACCCCGCCCATCGTTGATGACACCGCCCTGCGCGCGCTGCATGCACAGGCCCTGCAGCACCTCTCACCGGCGACGCTGGCCCGCCTGCGCAGCGCACGCAGCGCTGCCGCGCCGCGACATACGCGGGCGCACGGCTGGTGGATGGCCACCGCCTGCTCGGCCGTGGCCGCCTTGGCGCTGGGCTACAGTTTCACCGCCAATCCGCCGGGCACGCCGGCTGCGCCCACGGTCGCGGCCGCGGTGGATGACAGCAGCGACGTGCTCGACGAGAATCCCGACCTGTACGTGTGGCTGGGCACGACCGACCTGGCAATGGAGTGAACATGACACCGCGACTGATCCTGGCGCTGGCCCTGCTGTCGGCAAGCACGGCCGGCTGGGCACAGAGTGCGCCCCTGCCCGACTGGGAGCGCCTCACCCCGCAGCAGCGCGAGGCGCTGATCGCGCCCGTGCGCGACCGCTGGAACGATGCTCCGCCCCCGCAGCGCGAGCGCATGCTCCAGCACGGCCAGCGCTGGCAGAGCATGACCCCCGAACAGCGCGAGCTGGCCCGGCGCGGTCGGCACCGCTTCGAGAACATGAGCCCGGAACAGCGCGAACAGGCCCGTGCGCTGTTCTCGCAGATGCGCGGGCTGACCCCGGCCCAGCGCGACGAGCTGCGCGAGCGCTGGTCGAAGATGACGCCCGACCAGCGCCAGGACTGGCTCAAGGCCAATCCGGCCAAGGACACCCCGCCGCCGAAGCGCTGACGGCGTTGGCGCGGGCGCGCCACCACGCGTGTGGTGGCAGCGACCCGGCAATGCCAGCAGAAACCCGGTAGCGCCACGCCATGCGTGGCTGCTTCTCCCTCAACCGCCGGCCACCCAGCGGGTCCTGGCCAGCAGTTCGTCGTCCCAGTCGAAACCGATCGCCCCGTCCTTCAGGAACAGCGCGACGAAGTTGTACAGGTTGCGCGCGTACATCTCGCTGGCGTGCACCGCGCCCAGGCTGGCCAGGTCGAGCGGCCCGTCGATGGTGACCCCATTGACGTCCACCACCTCCCCCGGCCGGGTCGCTTCGCAGTTGCCACCGGTCTCGGCGGCCAGGTCGACGATCACGCTGCCCGGCTTCATGCCCTGCACCATCGCCGTGGTGACGATCTTCGGCGCCGGCCGCCCGGGCACCGCCGCGGTGCAGATCACCACATCGACCAGGCGCAGGTGCTCGCCGAGCCGACGCTGCTGCTCGGCGCGCTCTTCCTCGGTCAGCGGCCGCGCATAGCCGCCATCGCCGACCGCGCTCACGCCCAGGTCGAGGAACTTGCCGCCCAGCGATTCGATCTGCTCGCGGGTCTCCGGCCGCACGTCGAAGCCCTCCACCTGCGCGCCCAGCCGGCGTGCGGTGGCGATGGCCTGCAAGCCGGCCACACCGGCCCCGACCACAAGCACCCGCGACGGACGAATGGTGCCGGCGGCCGTGGTCAGCATCGGGAAGAAGCGCGGGGCGCGCTGCGCGGCGATCAGCGTGGCCTTGTAACCGGCCATGCCGGCCTGCGAACTCAGCACGTCCATCGACTGGGCGCGGGTGGTGCGCGGCAGGCGTTCCAGCGGGAAGGCCTGCAGCCCGCGTGACTGGATCAACCCGGCGCGTTCGGCATCGGCCTGCGGGTGCAGCATGCCCACCAGGCTGGCGCCGGATTTGAGCTGGGCCAACCGCGCATTGTCCGGTGGTTGCACGCACAGCACGATGTCGGCCAGGGCCAGGCGTGCGTCGTCGGCCAACTGCGCGCCGACGTCCAGATACGCCTGATCGGGAAACCCGGCGGCCTGTCCGGCGGCGGGCTCGAACCATACCGTCGCGCCCAAGGCGGACAGCTTGCGCGCCGTTTCCGGCGTCATCGCCACGCGTCGCTCCCCCGCCGCGCGTTCCCGTACCACCAGCACATCGACAGCCATGGCATGTCCCCGACGATCAGCAGAGTGTGGGGGGATCGTACCCTACGCCCCCGGGTACGGGCCAAGGTCGACGGCTGTGCTATCCGAGCACTGCACTCTGGGCCAGGGTGCAGCGGTGCGCGCCGCATCGCCGCATGTGGCACCAGGCGGTCGGACACAGACCTGACATCACCTCAAAAAGCACTCCCACGTGAAGCGCAACGCCCCCTTCTTGGACAATCTTGAAAAAGTAGTCGCAATGAGAATGAAGTAAAGAGAGCGCCCCCCCAATCCACCAACGATGGTAGCCGGGCGTCTTTTCCACAAGATCAAACGATGCAGCAGTTTCCTTGTACACGCCACCCAGCGAATCGCCCGTTGGAGCTCCCCGTGGAGTACCAGCATCATGCCCGATAGTTGACGACATCATCAAAGACGTCTCTACATCCTCGCAAAAGGCCCACGGATGGAAAACTTAGCGTTATCGCATAGAAGTCATTCATCGCGCCTCTAGTTTTTATGCAAACACGTTCCAAAGCGCCCTTACCCTTCGGCAGAACCGTCCTCTCAGCGCGTCCGAGCATCCCCATGCCCATCTGTCACCATGCGGCCCTCTTCGCCCTCTGGCCCAGCGAATACTCATTCTTTAATCCTTCACTGCCCTCATCCGACGCAAGCCAATTGAGCCAATCTTCCACATCGCAATTGAAAAAAGGAACGCAAATAGAAGCACCACGACGGAATCAACCCCGTAAACACCCTTATCAAGAATGCCATCCCTGATGACAAAGTAACCAATCACCAAATATCCGAGAATCATGACGGATGAGACAACCTTTAGCGCGCAAAAGAAATACATGTAGTAATGCCGCATGAATGAGCTCTACCTAGTTAATTTATGGGCAACCGCACTTGTCGGAAATCGGAGTGGCCACCTGTCCAGAAACGGTGTACCCAGATCCACACATAGCTCCATAGCCAATACCAACCATGGGAGGAGATGACAGAGAGCCTCCACTGATTTGATCCTTGGAAGCACTATCAGAGGAGAACAGCTTTCGCAGCCACGTCCAGTCATTCCACCCAGCACTACCTTCCACTAGGTTTTCGGATCCCTGAACGGACACGCCCACGGAGCCACCCCAACCGAGGGAAATTTCAGAGTAGCGATAAACTCCAGACGTAAGGCCTGATGGCAGCGAGCCCCCGCTTTTTGATCCAGTGGCGGATACCCCCCCGCCAGCATATAGCCCGCCTCCCAGCATGGTGTTTAGCTGAAAAGTCGCATAGAGCTGATAGCAACCCACCTTCCTCCAGTCTTCCGGAATCGAAATCCCCACACCTGATCCGCTGCCGGTGGCAAGACCCGGACCCGCAAGCGTGAATGACCCACCTAAACCCAACTGTTTGTGCAGTCCAAAGGATCGATAGAACTCACAGAGTCCGCCCCAGCATAAGCGAAAGCCGAGATTCCACCCTCCAACCCCAGCCGATCACCCTGCGAATACCGCCCCACCGTCGGATCGTAATCGCGCTGGTAGTTATAAAACATCCCACTAGCGTCCGTCGCCTGCTGGCCCGGGAAGCGCAGCGCCAACTCGAAGCCAACCCCGTCGCCATCCGCATCCGCGTTCGGCACCTGGTTACCAAACACTTCGCTCTTGCTGCTCCACTCCCAGATCGCCACGTCACGGACGGGATCGATCACCACCCGCGGGGTGCCCAGGTGGTCCGGCTGCACGTAGGCCACTTCCGGCACGCCAGCACTCGGTGCACTGATCAGCGCAACCGGATAGTTGTCCAACCAGATGGCCTGCTGCAGCGGCTGCCCTATCGCACCGTAGTTGCCGATCCATTGCCCCGCTTCGTCATACACCGTGACCTGTGCGTCAGCCGAGACAGGCGCGCGCAACACACGCTCACCCCGATGGTTGTAGGTGTAGCTCTCGACGACAGCCCCTGCCTGCCTCACCGCGCTCATGCGGTTTGCATCGCTGTAGCTGAACGCCTTGCCGCCAATGCTGATGGTGTTGCCTGCCGCGTCGTGATCGCGCGCCTCGCCATCGACGGCGAGCAGGCGGTGGCTGTCCATCGGATAGGTGTAGCTGGCGGTGCCTCCCGCCGTGGTCAGCGCGGTGCGATTGCCGGTGGCGTCGTAGGCATACGTCTCGATCGCCACGTCGGTGGCGCCGTCCTTGGTCTGGGTCAGTCGACCCAGTGGGTCGTAGCCGTACTTGGCCAGGACACTGGTGCCTGCTCGATAGGATCTTCTGGCTTGAAGGAGCTCATGAACCAGTTCTCGATCGCGATCTGGGCCGCCCGTTCTGTCGGGTAACCAACATTGGCGAAGACCGCGTTATACCAGCGGGGAATGACTTCCTGAGCATGTGCAGCTCGCCCACCCAGGCCATACAACGCAAGGCCCACAGACAACGCGCAGCCGAGCCGCGAAACGTCGCACTTCATCGAGTAATCCTTCCATGGAAGCGTATAGATACGCAGAGTCCGCCAAAGCGATTCAGTCATCGCATTGGGCTTAGGCATGGTACCCACTGACTCCACCTCAACGTTCGTCAGGCAACGTCAACGACCGAAACGAAAACGCCGGACAATGCCCGGCGTTTTCATTCCAATCGGAGCGGTTGCTGCCGAATCTCAATGCACCGTGGCGTTCTTGTTGTCCAGCCGATCGATCACGCCCTGCATCGCACTGTCGAAGGCGCCGTCGTCGATATGCGCGCGCAGGCGACCCAGCCGCACCATCACCGCCAGTTCTTCCGGCGAGGCCACGCAGAAGCGCACGCCGCGGCGGTTGACGAACAGCAGGCGCGAGGAGATCGGGCTCACCCAGGACAGCTTGCCCGCCTGGACCTTGCCGTCCTTGTCGACGAAATCCAGCCAGCTGCCGATCTCCAAGCCGCGGAAGCGGTCGGCATCGGCGTTGTCGAAATCGCTCACGTCCACCTTGCTGCCCAGCTCCACCGCAGCGCTTTCCTGCGTCGGCGGTGCAGGCAACACGACCTGCGGCAGCTCGGGCAGCGCGCGCTCCAGTTCCGGGCGGGATTCGGCGATGGCCTGCAGGGTGTCGTGCAGGGCGTCGATCGCACCGGTGGCGGCATCGGCATGCACACCGACGCTGGCAAACACCTTGCGCAGCGCCGGGTGCCACGCCTGCAGCCACGGCTTGCCGACGATCTGCCGGCGCGCTTCGGCCACTTCCTCCAGCATGCCGTCGGCCAGGGCCAGGGCTTCGCCCACCGAGGCGCCGTCTTCGCCTTCACGCAGCACGGTCAGGGTGAGGTGATGCTGCCACGGCTGGCGCAGGAACTCGCCGATGGCCTGCGGCAGCGTGGCATCGGCAATGCGCCGGTCCAGCTCGGCGGCCGACCGGGTGCGGGCCATTTCCAGCTTTTCCTGGCCGCGCTGGGTCTCGGCTGCACGGCGCTCGGCGATTTCGATGCGGCGGCGGTGCTGGGTCAGGAAGTCGCGGAATTCTTCTTCCAAGGTAAGGAAGATCGCCAGGTTCTCGTTGAACTCGGCGACCAGGCGCTCGATGATCTCCTCGACCTTGCCCATCAGCACGCGCTCGGCCTGGCTTTCGCCGGTGTTGCCTTCGCAGGCTTCGGCCAGCGAGTTGAGCAGCTTGCGCGCCGGGTGGGTCTTCTGCACGAACATGCGGCGGTCGAGCATGGCGACCTTGACGAAGGGCACCACCAGGCGGCCGATCAGCTCACGCGAGCGGCCTTCCAAGTCACGCTCGTCCAGCATCACGTCGAACAGCATGCCGACCAGGTCGATGGCATCTTCGTCCTGCGGGTCCAGCCGCGCCTGCGCCGGGTCCACGCCGAGGCGGGTAGCGCCGGACAGCACTTCGCTCTTCAGCCGCTGGGCCAGCGACTCGCCGTCTTCGCCGATCGCCGCGCGCAGGGTCGCACTCGGAGTGGCCTGCAACAGCGACAGCACCGACATCATCTCGCGCTGGCTCAAGGGGCGCTGCTGGCCGACCGCGACGCTGGCCGCGGAGGTCGCGTCCTCGCGCACGTGGCGGGTCTGCTGCAACAGTTCATGCAGCGCTTCCAGCAGCATGCCCTGGTTGTTGCTCATGCCCTCGCCGGGGTCGCCGGCGGACGGGCCCGGGTGGGCGTTCTGCATGCGGCCACGGCTCTCGGCCCAGCGATCGGCGAAGCGCCGCGCCCAGGCGGGGGCGGCGGCATCGTCCGCGCCACCCAGCGATTCAGGGTCCAGCGCATCGACCAGGTCGTCCAGCTCGTTGCGCGGGGTCGGCGGGCGCGGCGCCGGGCGCCGTGGCGCCGACATCTGCGGCATCACTCCGGCGGCGGCCAGCTGCTCGTCCAGGGCTTCATACCGCTTGCCGATCGGTGCGTGCAGGTCGCGCTCGCACAGCTTGATCAGCACCAGCCGCACTTCCGGGGCCAGTTCACAGTCGGCGAACGCCTCGTGGATGGCCACGCCGATGTGCTCGGGGCTGATCGGATTGCTGTCGGCATTGAGTTCCAGGCCACCGGCGATCCAGCCGAGGCGGCGGTCCAGCCGCGCCAGGACCGGCTTCCAGTCACGCAGCAGCACCGTGGCGAAGTTGCGCACGGCCAGCCGCGACTCCAGCACATGCTCGGGGACCAGGCTGAGCCCGTCCTCGATCTGCCCGGCCAGGGTGGCCTCGGCGGACGCCGGTTGGCCACGCTCCAGTGCATCCCAGGCTTCGAGCAGGTGACCGCGGAAGCCGCGCACGATGTCTTCGCGGCGGCGGCGCAGCTCGCGCATGCCGTCCAGGAACAGCAGCTGCGACGCGCCTGCGGTACCGGCACGGTCGAACAGGACGTCGTCAAAGCGCGCCAGCACCGTCGCAAACGACTCGGCCAGCGCCGGCAGTGCGGCGTCGCGGGCCTGCCTCAGCAGCGCCGGGTCACGACCCGGCTGCCCCGATGGAATGGGCGTGGCGATCATGCGAAAAGGCTCCCCAGCTTCGCAGGTACGGAATGCAGCGTGGAAACGATGGCTACCGGTGCCCCCCAGGCACCCGCATCCAGATGGCAGGACGGCCGACCGGTCAGGGACAATGAAACAGTCCGCACGTTGAACCTCATGACCGGGGTACCGGCAGGCCTTGTATCGTAAGGCCAGCGTCGGTTGGAAGCGAGTACAGCCACGTGAAGGAATGCCGTTGATTAGGTGATGTTCATCACGCTTTGTCGCAAATGGCTCGGAGATGGCCCCAGGCCGCGTCACAAACTGCCGCGACTATACTGGCAGCACCGTGACATCTGATCGAGAAATCATGCCCGACTCCCCCGCGCTGCACGCCCTGGACGCCCGCCGATCGTTGCCCGCCCGGCAGCTCGGCGAGCCCGGACCGGACCCGCAGACCCTGCTGCGGATGCTGGCCTCGGCGGTCCGCGTGCCCGACCACGGCAAGCTGGTGCCGTTCCGTTTCCTGCGGATCGCCGGCGATGCGCGTCACAGTCTGGGCGAGTACCTGGTCCAGCGCAGCCGCGAACGCGATCCGAACGTGTCGGCCGCCCAGTTGGAAAAGGACCGGCTGCGTTTTTCGCATGCCCCGCTGGTCATCACCGTGGTAGCCCAGCCGCGCCCCAACCCCAAGGTGCCCGAAGAGGAACAGCTGATGACCGCCGGCTGCGTGTGCTTTGCGCTGCTGCAGGCGGCGCAGGCACTGGGCTTTGGCGCGCAGTGGCTGACCGCGTGGATGGCCTTCGATCCCGCCGTGCGCGCCCATCTGGGCCTGGCCGAGGAGGAGCGCATCGCCGGCTTCATCCATATCGGCACCCCGCGCACCGAGGCCCCCGAGCGCGAGCGCCCGGACCCGGCGGCGCTGCTGCAGGACTGGGTGGGCTGAGGTGACTCTGCCTGCCGCACCCGGCGTCACGCCGCGCCCGCCGCTGTACCTGGTCGATGCCAGCCTGTACGTGTTCCGCGCCTGGCATTCGATGCCCGATGAGTTCCAGGACCAGCATGGCTGGCCGACCAACGCCGTGCACGGCTTTGCCCGCTTCCTGCTGGACCTGCTGGAGCGCGAGCGGCCCCGGCATATCGCCATCGCCTTCGACGAGGCGCTGGACAGCTGTTTCCGGCATCGCCTGTATGCGGCCTACAAGGCCAACCGCGACCCGGCCCCGGATGCGCTGCGCCGCCAGTTCGCACACTGCAAGGCGTTGTGCGTGGCGCTCGGCCTGCCGGTGCTGGCCCACCATGAGTACGAGGCCGACGACCTGATCGGCAGCGCGCTGCACGCGCGCCGCGACGCCGGCATGCGCGGGGTGATCATCTCCGCCGACAAGGACCTGTCCCAGCTGCTGTTCGAGCACGACGAGCAGTGGGATTACGCGCGCAACCAGCGCTGGGGCATGGCCGGGGTCAAGGCGCGCCACGGCGTGCATGCGCACCAGATCGCCGATTACCTGGCGCTGTGCGGCGATGCGGTGGACAACATCCCCGGGGTGACCGGGGTGGGCGCCAAATCGGCGGCGGTACTGCTGGCCCATTTCGGCAGCCTGGACATCCTCTACGAGCGCCTGGACGAGGTGCCCTTCCTGCGCCTGCGCGGCGCGGCCCAGATGGCCGTGCGCCTGCGCGAGCAGCGCGAGCACGCGCTGCTGTGGCGGCAGCTGACCACCATCGCCCTGGACGCGCCGCTGGATGTGGCCGAGGCCGACTTCGGCCGCGGCAGCGCCGACCCGCAGATGCTGCAGGGCCTGTGCGATGCGCTGCGGTTCGGCCCGTTGACCCGGCGCCGGCTGTTCAATGCCGCCGGCCTGCCCGATTCCCCTTCCATTGCCAGCGAGTTCGCATGAGCCCCAACACGCAAGCCCCCAAGGTCGTCTACGAAGGCAAGTACCAGCGCATGGTGGTGCGCGGCACGTGGGAATACAGCGAGCGCGCCCACGCCGGTGGGCTGGCGGCGATCATCATCGCCGTCACCCCGCAGGACAACGTGCTGTTCGTCGAGCAGTTCCGGGTGCCGTTGCAGGCCAGAACCATCGAGATGCCGGCGGGGCTGGTCGGCGACATCGACGCCGGCGAATCCATCGAGGTATCGGCGGTGCGCGAGCTGGAGGAAGAAACCGGCTGGACCGCCGAGCACGCCGAGGTGCTGATGATCGGCCCGACCTCCTCCGGCGCCAGCAGCGAGAAGATCGCGTTCGTGCGCGCCACCGGCCTGCGCAAGGTGGGCAACGGCGGTGGCGATGCCAGCGAGGACATCACGGTGCACGAAGTGCCGCGCAGCCGCGCGGCGGCCTGGCTGGTGGAGAAGATCGGCGAAGGATTCGAGCTGGATGCCAAGCTGTGGGCCGGGCTGTGGATGATCGAACACCATCTGGACGGGACCCCGCGTGGCTGATTCGCAGGCGTACCCGGCCACTTCCGGCGCCCTGCTGGGGCCGTCAGACCCGGCACCGTTCGTCGTGCACCAGGCGCAGGGCCGCTCGTCCTATCTGTTGATCGCCGACCACGCTGGTCAGCAGGTGCCCGCTTCACTGGCTGGCCTGGGCCTGCCGCAGGCCGAGCTGGACCGGCATATCGGCTGGGACATCGGCATCGGCGGCGTCACCGTCGCACTGGCGCGGCAGCTGGATGCCTGGGCGATCACCCAGACGTACTCGCGTCTGGTGATCGACTGCAACCGCCCGCTGGCCTCGCCCACGCTGATGCCCGAGACCAGCGACCGCACGCGGGTGCCCGGCAACCACGGCGTGTCGGCGCTGCACCGGCAGCAGCGCATCGACGCGATCCACGCTCCCTACCACGCCCGCATCGATGCCGAACTGGATGTGCGCCGTGCGCAGGCCCGGCCGACGCTGCTGGTGATGATGCACAGCTTCACCCCGAGGATGGATGACACCGCGCGGCCGTGGCATGTCGGCGTGCTGTACCACCGCGACACGCGATTCGCACATGCCCTGCTGCGGGCGCTGGGCGATGAAGGCGACCTGGTGGTCGGCGACAACCAGCCCTACTCGGTCAGCAGTACCAGCGACTACGCCGTGCCGGTCCATGGCGAAGGCCGCGGCCTGGTGCATGTGGAGCTTGAGATCCGCCAGGACCTGATCGCAGACGACGTCGGCCAGCGCGCCTGGGCAGAGCGCCTGGCGCGGATCTTCACCACGCTGCAGCCGCAGCTGGAGGCCTTCGCGCCGCGCTGACCGCGACCGCTGCACGGCGCTGCCGCCCACTGGCCGGCCATCGCGGCCGCCTACAGCGCAGGCGCGGCCATCCACGGAAACGCGCGATGGCCGCGGATGTCCAGGCAGATGCCGGCCGCCTGGAACTGCGCGGCAATGGTGGCGGCACGGTGACGCGCCAGATCCTGCCCCAGCCGCAGCGGCAGCAGCCGACACGCCACCAACGCCTGGCCGATCGGAATGCCCAGTACCGCCGCCGCCAGCCGTGCGGCGTCCTTGACCTTTTCCGCCGGGCACTGCGCCAGCACCAGATCGAACGCGGCGAAGATGCCGGGCCCCACACCCAGCGCACGCGCGGCCTGCTGCGCCTCGGCAGATGCCTCGCCGAGCGCCTCATCAATGCCTTCGACCTGCGCGAACGCGTCGTACTCGCTGTAATACGCCAGTGCCTGCGCGTAGTCGTCCAGCGTGGACAGCGGGTGCTGCCGCTTCTGTACCGCCAGCACGTCGGCGAAGGTGGCCGCCTCCAGATACATGCGCAGGCCATGCCGGGCGACGAAGGCCTCCACGGCAGGCTCGTCATCGCCGCCGTCAGGCTCGGACAACCAGAACACGGCCTCGCGCTCGTCGCCGTCGCTTGCATGCACCCAGCCGTAGCGCTCCCACACGTCACGGTCATCGTTGCAGGCCGCGATGGCCTCCAGGGCGTGGGACAAGGCAAGCAGGGCAGGCATGGGCATGGCGTCGTGCGGGAAAGCCGCCATGGTAGCGGCACCATCGGCGCCGCCCCACGGCCTGCGACTAGCGTTGGGCAGCGCAGGCCGGCAGCGCCGCATCGGTCCGTTGCGGCCGCAACCACGCCGCCACGCCGACACCGAGCAGGGCAAACAACGCCGCGCCATACTGCGCATGGATCAGGCCCTGCAACGCCTCGGCACTGGTGCCCGGCGCGTCCACGCCGCGCCCGGCGTTGGCCAGCATCACCAGCAGCGCCAGGCCCAGCGCGCCGCCGATCTGCTGGGCGGTGGCGGCCATGCCCGACGCCACGCCCTGTTGCGCGCCCGGTACGCCCTGCCCGGCCACGATCCACATCGCCGTCCAGGTGATGCCCTGGCCGAGGCTGAGCACCACGATGCCCGGGAGCAGCGCCCAGTAGCTGGCGCCATGGGGCAGCGCGACGGCGACCGCGGCGATGCCGACCGCACCGGCCAGCATGCCGACCATGAGCACCCGGCGCGGCGAGCGGCGCGTGAGCATGCGCTCGGCGATGCGGATGCCGAACGTGCACACCAGGGTGGGCGGCAGGAACGCCAGGCCCGCCTGCAGCGCACTCCAGCCGTAGCCGTCCTGGTAGTACAGCGCCAGGAAGTAGTACTGCACGCCATAGCTGCTCATGAACAGCATCGTCAGCAGCATCGCCGCGCGCAGGCTGCGCAGGCGCAGCAGCGCGAACTGCATCAGTGGATCGCGGCTGCCGCGTTCGATCTGCACGAAGGCGGCCAGCATCACCACCGACACCGCCAGGCAGACCAGCGTGCGCGGCGCCAGCCAGCCCCATTCCGGGCCCTGCACCAGGGTGGTGACCAGCAGGCTGCCGCCGATGGTCACCGTGACACAGCCGGCCAGGTCGAACGAGCGCCCGGCCTGCGGCGCAGGATCGCGCGGCAGCCACAGGCCGCCGAGCAGCGCGCAGCCACCGGCGAACGGCACGATCACCAGCAACACCGAGGCCCAGCCAAAGGTCTGGGTGAGCACGCCACCGAGCAGCGTGCCCAGCGCCAGCCCACCGGCGCTGGCCATCGACCAGATCGCCAGCGCGCGGTTGCGCGGCGCGCCTTCGGCGTAAAGGGTGTTGATCAGGGCCAACGTGGCCGGGAACAGCAGCGCCGCGCCGATGCCCTGCACCGCGCGGGCGGCGATCAGCAGCCAGGCGCTGGTGCTGAAACCGCCCACCAGCGAGGCCAGCGCGAACAGCGCCATGCCGAGCCGATAGACCCGGCGCCGGCCGAGCAGATCGGCCGCGCGTCCGCCCAGCAGCAGGCAGCCACCGAAGGCCACCGTGTAGCCGCTGACGATCCACTGCAGCTGCTGGGCATTGATGCGCAGCTGCGCGCCCATCTCGTGCAGGGCGACGAAGATGATCGTGGAATCCAGCGCGATGATCAGCTGGGCCGTGGCCAGCAAGGCCAGCGCCAGGCGCGGGAAGGCAGGCGCCGAGACGCCGGTGGAGGACAGCGGGGAGGTCATGCCGACTCGGTGATACCAGGAGGGTGGGCAGTCTCATTGATGACGATGGATAAATAAACCCGGATACTTCGATATCTGTCATGCATATCAGCATCAATCGGAGCAGTTCATGGACCTCAATGCCGTGCGCATGCTGGTGCAGGTGGCCGAAGCACGCAGCTTCACCGTGGCGGCCGGCCAGCTCGGGATCAGCCAGTCCGGGCTGTCACGGGCGATTGGCCGGCTCGAAGCGGCGCTGGGCGTGCGCCTGCTCCATCGCAACACCCGCAATGTCAGCCTGACCCCGGACGGCCGCCAGTTCGTCGAGCACTGCGCGCCGCTGCTGGGCGGGCTGGAAGATGCCGAGCGCCGGCTGGGCGATCGCCCCTCCACGCCGTCGGGCGTGTTGAAGCTGAC
Source organism: Stenotrophomonas maltophilia (assembly GCA_002435595.1). GTDB lineage: Bacteria > Pseudomonadota > Gammaproteobacteria > Xanthomonadales > Xanthomonadaceae > Stenotrophomonas > Stenotrophomonas maltophilia_AC. The sequence goes on along the minus strand of DJBL01000160.1, from coordinate 2,592 downwards.
GGCGCCGTCGATGTTCGGGCGCAAGGTGCTGGTGCCGCTGGCCGGGCAGTTGATGGCCATGCACCCGCAGCTGCAGTTCGAGCTGGTGCTCAACGACCGGCTGGTCGATCTGGTCGAAGAAGGTTTCGATGCCGCGCTGCGCACCGGGCCGATCAGCGACGTGCGCATGGTGGCGCGCCCCTTGCGGCCGTTGAACTGGGTCACGGTTGCCTCGCCGGCCTACATCGCGCGGCACGGGCAACCGGCCACGGTGGATGCGCTGCAGGCGCATACCTGCCTGGCGGTGCGCAACCTGCGCAGCGGGCGGCTGGTGGATTGGCAGTTCCGCGAGGGCGAGGCCCTGCGTGAGTTCACCCCGCCGGCGCGGATGGTGTTCGACAGCGGCGACCCGCTGGTGGAAGGCGCGCTGGCCGGCATCGGCATCGTGCAGGTGATGGATTTCGCGGTGGCCGATGCGCTCGCCGCCGGCCGGCTGCAGCGCGTGCTGCAGCCCTTCGAGGGCCGCAGCCGCGCGTTGTCGCTGGTCTACCCGCCCTCGCGGCAGGCCTCGCCGAAGCTGAAGGTGCTGGCCGAGGCCCTGCTCGCAGGCAACTGGTAGGGCAGACCGCCCGGTGGCTCAGCCGGCGAAGCGATCGGTGGCGCGCACCAGCGCATCCACGTTTTCCGCCTCGAACGCCGAATGCCCCGCGGCCGGGCTGATCTCCAGCGTCGACTTCGGCCAGGCCTTGTGCAGTTCCCAGGCGTTCTGCAGCGGGCAGACCACGTCGTAGCGACCATGCACGATCACCCCGGGGATGTCGGCGATGCGGTGCGCGTCGCGCAGCAGCTGCTCTTCCACCTCGAAGAAGCCGCCGTTGACGAAGTAGTGGTTCTCGATGCGGGCAAAGGCCAGCGCGAAGTGCGGGTCTTCGTGGCTGTTGATGAAGTCCTCGTCCACGTGCAGGAAGCTGGTCGCCCCTTCCCACACCGCCCACGCCTTGGCGGCATCCAGGCGGGTGGCTTCGTCGTCACTGGTCAGGCGGCGGTGGAAGGCCGAGATCAGGTCGTGGCGCTCCACCGCCGGGATCGGCTTGAGGTAGTGCTCCCAGGCGTCGGGGAACAGGCGGTTGGCGCCTTCCTGGTAGAACCACTCCAGCTCCCAGCGGCGCAGCATGAAGATGCCGCGCAGGACCAGCTCGGTCACCCGCTGCGGGTGGGTCTGGGCGTAGGCCAGTGCCAGGGTCGAGCCCCAGCTGCCGCCGAAGACCTGCCAGCGCTCCACCTTGAGGTGCTCGCGCAGGGTCTCGATGTCGGCCACCAGGTCCCAGGTGGTGTTGTCCACCAGGTCCGCATGCGGGGTGGAACGGCCGGCGCCGCGCTGGTCGAACAGGATGATGCGGTACTTGGCCGGGTCGTGGAACTGGCGCATCTTCTCGCTGCAACCACCGCCGGGACCACCGTGCAGCATCACCACCGGCTTGCCGTCGGGGTTGCCGCACTGTTCGAAATACAGCGTGTGGCGATCGTCGACCTTCAGCGTGCCGACGTCGTAAGGGGTGATGGCGGGATACAGCGTACGCATGACAGAACTCCGTTGTTGGACACAGGCGCGGACGAGCGGGTTCACCACTCGCGCGGGCTGGTCAGATCATCAACATCCACATCGAACCCGTAGCTGCGCGCGATCAGCTCGAAATCGGCGCCGATGTTCTCGCGGGCAGCGGTTTCCAGCTCGCTGTCCTGCGCTTCGAACGCTTCGCCAAGCACGTTGAATTCCAGCGTGGCGGCGTGGGTGAGCGCCATCAGCGCGGCGGCATCGGCCGGGCGTTCGCGCTCGATGCGCTCACACAGGCGCAGCAGGATCTGCTGGCCTTCTGCCACCAGCGCCGGCGGGAAGTACGCGTCCTGCACCATGTCGGCGAGGAACTGGTGGGACTGCAGCTGCGCGTTGGAAACCAAAGGGCTGGCCGTGGTCATGGTGCTTCCTTTCAAAGGGGCTGCCATTCTACCCGCGCGATGTTTCAGCCAGCGTCAGCGCGCGCCCGGCAGACAGCCCAGCGTTACCCGGTCGCGGTGCTCCAGATCGCGCTCGGTGCGCACCTGCTCCAGACCGGCCTGCCGCAGCAGCGCATGGATCGCCGCGCCCTGGTCCCAGCCGTGTTCGATCAGCAGCCAGCCACCGGGATGCAGGTGCGCAGCGGCACCGGCGACGATCACGCGGATGTCGTCCAGCCCATCGATGCCCGAGGCCAGCGCACTGGCCGGCTCATGGCGCAGGTCGCCGTGCTGCAGGTGCGGGTCGTCGCTGGCGATGTAAGGCGGGTTGCTGGCAATCAGGTCGAAGCGCATGCCCTGCAGCGGGGCAAACCACGACCCGTGCAGGAACCGCACCCGCGCCAGCGCGTTGCGCACTGCATTGGCGCGCGCCACCTCCAGCGCGGCGGCGCTGGCGTCGGTGGCGACCACGCTCGCCTGCGGGCGCTCGCTGGCCAGGGCCAGGGCGATCGCCCCGCTGCCGGTGCCCAGGTCGGCCACCGCCAGCGCGGTGTCGGCGGGCAGCCGCGCCAGGGCCAGTTCCACCAGCAGCTCGGTCTCCGGGCGCGGGATCAGCGT
>DJBL01000043.1 GCA_002435595.1 Stenotrophomonas maltophilia | reverse complement strand
CCCGACCGCGGCCCCGGCACCGGTCGCACGCCCGTCCGAATCGCGTACGCCGCTGTCGGCCGCCGGCCGCCCGATGCGCACGCAGCCGCCGGGCGTGGTCGCCAAGGGCCAGCCGGAACCGCTCAAGGGCGTGCGCCGCAACATGGCCCGGGTCATGGCCGACGCGCATAGCAAGGTCGTGCCGACCACGCTCAATGACGACGCCGACATCCACGCCTGGGTGCCCGGCAACGACGTCACCGCGCGCCTGGTGCGCTCGATCGTGGTGGCCTGCCAGAAGGTGCCCGCGTTGAATGCCTGGTTCGACGGCGACGCGCTCACCCGCACGCTGCACAACCAGGTGGACATCGGCATCGCGGTGGACACCGACGACGGCCTGTTCGTGCCCGCCCTGCGCAATGCCGACATGCTCGACGCACGCGGCATCCGCGAAGGCGTGAACCGCCTGCGCGAGCAGGTGGAATCGCGCTCGATCGCGGCCTCCGAGCTGAGTGGCTACACCATCTCGCTGTCCAACTTCGGCATGTTCGCCGGCCGCTACGCGACCCCGGTGGTGGTGCCGCCGTGCGTGGCCATCGTCGGTGCCGGTCGCGCCCGCCACCAGATGACCCCGGTGATGGGTGGGGTGGAAGCGCACAAGGTGATCCCGTTGTCGGTCACCTTCGACCATCGCGCCGCCACCGGCGGCGAAGCGGCGCGCTTCCTGCGCGCGATGCTGGATGACCTGGCGCTGGCAAGCTGATTGCCACGAGCGGCTGCCGGGGTGATTGACCGGTGGTCGGCGGGCAACAGAATCAACAACAACGGCCACCGCAAGGTGGCCGTTGTTGTTTGCGCCCCCGGTAGAGCCGACCGGCGGCCGGTTCTACCCGGCCAGGGTTGCTGCGCCCACGATCTGGACACCCGGCCGCGGCGCGAGCGCCGCCTCCACCATGGCTGCGGCGATGTTCGCCGCGGGATTGATCCGCCAGGCGCGCGGCAGCACCGGGCCCAGCGCTCCCAGTACCAGGCTGGCCAGGTGTTCGCCGGTGCGTCGTTCGCTGCGTTGCCCGCCGATCAGGCCCGGCCGCACCAGCGTCAGCGAAGGGTAGCCCAGGCCACGCAGGTCCTGCTCCAGCCGGCCCTTGACCTGGTTGTAGAAGATCCGCGACTGCGCATCGGCGCCCATCGCCGAATTCAGCACGAACGCGTGCGCGCCATGCGCCTGGGCCAGGGTGGCCACCTGCAGCGGGTAGTCGTGGTCGATCCGTGCAAACGCCTCGCGGCTGCCGGCCTGCTTGATCGTGCTGCCCAGCGCGCAGACCACCGCATCCACCGCCCACCAGGCGGCGTCCACCGGCAACGCGGCGAAGTCCACCACCGGGTTGTGCAGGACCGGGTCGGTCACGGCCAGCGGCCGCCGGGTCGGGGCCACCACCGCATCGCAGCGCGCGTCGTCCAGCAGCTGCTGCAGCACCTGCCCACCGACCAGCCCGGTTGCGCCTACCAGCATCACCTTCATCGCACGCTCCTGCCGTCAGATTGCCTACCATCGTGGCATACCGGCCGTGGCGGGGAGGCGTTCAAGCCTGCCTGCGCCGCGCCGATACTGTTCCAACCTCCCTACCGCCCCGGCGACCGACGCCGGTCATCCGCCAAGGACCTGCCGCATGACCGACCCGCACGACGCTCCTCCCAGCCCCGGCACCGCCGTGGGCCGGCTGCTGTCGCGGCGCCAGGCCGATACCCGGGTGATCGACGCGACCGGCGCGGAAGCGGCCGGCCCCAAGGGCGGCTCCAGCGCCATGCTGCAGCGCCTGTTCGCCGGCATCGACAGCCCCGAGCCGCTGCTGGCCGCGTTCGCCAACGGCATGTCCACCCTGCCCGGCGAACTGGGCGACATGGGCCTGCGCCTGCAGTCGGCCCAGCGCAGCGCCGACTGGGTGAGCTACGGCCGGGCGATGCGCCAGCTGATCGACAAGTACATCCGCACCATCGAGCAGGACAGCCCCGACGGCCAGCCCGACAGCGTGCGCCTGCGCGAGCTGCTGCGGCATACGCTGGGCGTGACCGTGGCCAGCCTGCTGCAGAACATGCCCGAGCTGAAGGACGAACCGGTGCAGATCGCCGCCGAGCTGCGCCATTGGCACCCCGGCCAGCCGCTGCAGCCGCTGGAACTGCGCCTGCGCGAGCTGACCCACCAGATCGGCGTGCGCAGCGATGGCTGGCAGGAACAGCAGGAACTGCTGTTGAGCCTGTTCGACCTGCTGCTGGACAACATCGGCGAGCTGCTCGACGACAGCAGCTGGCTGCACGGCCAGGTGCATGCAGTGCGCGAACTGATCGGCGGGCCACTGGACCGCGCGTCGGTCGAGCAGGCGCGGATCAACCTGCGTGAAGTGATCTACAAGCAGGGCCTGCTCAAGCAGGGCATCAGCGAATCCAAGGCGGCGATGAAGCACCTGATGGGCGGCTTCATCGAACGCCTGGACGGGATGGCGGTCAGCACCGGCGAGTACCACGACCGGATCAGCAGCTATGCGCTGGCCCTGCGCGAAGCGCGCAGCATCGCCGACCTCAACCAGCTGCTGCAGGACGTGCTGCAGGACACCACCCGGGTGCAGGAACAGGCGCTGCAGGCGCGCGACCACCTCGGCAATGCACGCCGCGACGTGGAACAGGCCGAGGCGCGCATCGCCGAACTGGAGCAGGAGCTGCGCGATGTATCCGGGCTGGTGCGCACCGACCCGCTGACCGGGGCGCTCAACCGCCGCGGTTTCGATGAGCTGGTCGAGCGCGAGCTGGCCCGCGCCGGCCGCCACGGGCACCCGCTGGCGCTGGCGCTGATCGACCTGGACGATTTCCACCAGACCAACACCGCGCATGGCCATGCCGGCGGCGATGCCGTACTGCGCCACCTGGTCGCGGTGTGCCAGCTGCACCTGCGCAGCACCGATGCGATCGCCCGCCTCGGCGGCGACGAGTTCGTGCTGCTGCTGCCGGAAACCCCGGGCGCGGACAGCATGTCCACCCTGCTGCGTCTGCAACGCTCGCTGGCCCAGCGCCCGCTGCAGCTGGATGAGCAGCGCGTGCCGGTGCATTTCAGTGCCGGCGTGGCGCAATGGCTGCCCGGTGAGAGCGCCGACGCGCTGCTGCGCCGTGCCGATGCGGCCCTGTATGCGGCCAAGCGGGTCGGCAAGAACCGCGTGCAGGCCGCCGACCCGGGGCCGTGATGATCGCCGCGCTGTGATATCGGCCGCGCCGGTGCGAATCATCCCGGTATGCCCATGAAGATGCCCCCCGCCGATCCGCGCACCCGCTTTGCCAGCCTGCTGGCGCAGCACCGTGGCATCGTGCTGAAGATCGCGCGCGGTTACTGCGCGCAGCAGGAAGACCGCCTCGACCTGATCCAGGAGATCAGCGTGCAGGCCTGGGACGCCTTCGACGGCTTCGACCCGGCCCGCGCGCGGTTCTCCACCTGGCTGTACCGGGTGGCGCTGAACGTGGCCATCTCGCAGCTGCGCCGCCAGCAGCTGCGCCAGCGCCACCATGCGCCGCTGGACGAGGAGGCGTTGCCGGCCGATACGGCCGCACCGGCCGAGCAACGCCACGCGCTGGGCCAGCTGGACGCGGCGATCCGGGCGCTGCCGCCGCTGGACCGGGCGCTGATGCTGCTGCACCTGGACGACTACGACCACCGCCAGATCGCCGAGATCCTTGGCATCAGCAGCGCCAACGTCTCCACCCGCCTGCACCGCCTGCGCCAGCAGCTGCGCGCGCGCTTCGACCCCACGCCCTGAGGCCATGCCCATGCACACCGATCCCCTCAAGCAGCTGTGGCAGCAGCATGCCGGCGGCAACGACAGCGAAGAAGCCGCCGCGCTGGACGCCTGGCGCCGCCATCACCAGCACGCCGCGCAGCGCCAGTTGTCCGCGTTCGGCGCGGTGCAGGTGATGCAGTTGTTGTTCTGGCTGGGCCTGGCGATCTACTGCGGCAGCATCTGGTGGCCGCGGCCGCCGTTGGCGGTGATGGCCAGCGCGATGGCACTGCATGCCTACAGCGTGGCGGTGATCATTGTCAGCGTGGCCCGGCTGCACCTGCGCCGGCAACTGCACGCCGACCAGCCGGTGCTGGAACAGTCACGACAGCTGGCCACCTTGCGCACCCGGACCGCCGCAAGCGAGCTGCTGCTCGGCCTGCCCTGGTGCTGGCTGTGGCTGGCGGTGCCGGTACTGGTGTTCTGGCAGGCCTGGGGCGTGGACCTGTCGGCGTATGTTGCACGCGTGCTGTGGATTGCCCTGGTGGCCGGCCTGGCCCTGATGACCGCGCTGCTGGTGCTGGCGCGGCGGTGGCACGGGCGCGAGCCGCAGTCGCCGCGCCTGCAGCGCGCGATCGATGCACTGTCAGGGCGCCGTCTGGCGCGCGCCCGCGCCGAGCTGGACGCGCTGCGTGAGTGGAACGGCGGCTGAGGGCCGCCGTTGCGTCAGTGCGCGGCCTTCTTGCCGCGCAGTTTCTGGAACGCGGTGACCGCGGCCAGCACGATCGCGCCGGCGATCACCCCGACCACCATGTTGCCCAGCGCATTCACCAGCCAGCCCCAGCGGCCTTCGCCGCCCAGTTCCAGTACCAGGTGGTGCAGCGCCGGCACGTTGTGCACCAGGATGCCACCACCGACCAGGAACATCGCCGCAGTGCCGGCCACCGACAGGAACTTCATCAGCCACGGCGCGGCCACCAGCAGGCCGCGGCCGAAGGCGGCCAGCGCAGCCCCCTTGCGCGACAGGTACAGGCCCAGGTCGTCGAGCTTCACGATGCCGGCCACCAGCCCGTACACGAACACGGTCATGGCCAGGGCGATCACCACCAGCGCGCTGACCTGGTTGATGAAGGGCTCTGCGGCGACCACGCCCAGCGAGAGCACGATGATTTCGGCCGAGAGGATGAAGTCGGTGCGGATCGCGCCCTTCACCTTGTCCTTCTCCCACGCCACCATGTCCACCTTCTCATCGGCCAGCGCCTTGATCCGCTCGGCCTTGTGCTGCTCGTCCTCGTCCTTGGAGTGCAGGAAGCGGTGGGCCAGCTTCTCCACGCCCTCAAAGCAGAGGAACGCACCGCCGATCATCATCAGCGGCACCACGATCGGCACCGGGTAGCCCTTGCCGCGCAGCCACGCTTCCAGCGCGCTGATGGCCAGTGCGGCCGGCACCAGGATCGCCTTGTTGACCAGCGAGCCCTTGGCCACCGCCCACACCACCGGCAGTTCGCGGTTGGCGTCCACGCCGGTCACCTGCTGGGCATTGAGCGCCAGGTCGTCACCGAGCACGCCGGCGGTCTTCTTGGCTGCGACCTTGGTCAGGACCGACACGTCGTCCAGCAGCGAGGCAATGTCATCGAGCAACGCAAACAGGCTGGCACCGGCCATGGCAATCCAATAGATCGAGCGGGAAGCGTGGATTCTGCCCGATCCGGGCCGGTTCGCGGTAGATGCCGGCGGATTCACCGCCCCACCACCCCGCCCCCGCCACACTGCCGGTGACCCTAGTGCTGGAGCCCTGCTTGAACACCACGCCCGTCGCCCCCGCTACGCCGTCGCTGGTCAAAGGCATGAACCGGCGCAGCCAGATCCTGCGCCTGCTGCTGCGCTATCGCCATTCCGGCGTGTTCTCGGGCATGAACCTGGACGCCCGCGCGCTCCACGACCTGCCGCCGGAAGGCAACCCGGAGCAGTTTGTCACCGACCTGGAGTCGCTGGGCCCCACCTTCGTCAAGCTGGGCCAGATGCTCTCCACCCGCCCGGACATGGTGCCGGTGGAGTTCGCCACCGCGCTGGAGCGGATGCAGGAGAAGGTCGCACCAATCCCGGTCGAGCGTATCTCCACCATCATCGAGCAGGAACTGGGCGCCTCGGTGTCCAAGCTGTTTGCCAGCTTCGACCCGGTGCCGCTGGGCTGTGCCTCGATCGCCCAGGTGCACCGCGCGCAGCTGCATGACGGCCGCGAGGTGGCGGTCAAGGTGCAGAAACCGGAGGTGGCCGCCCAGCTGCGCTCGGACCTGGAGGTGCTGCGCAGCTTCGCGCTGGCCGCCGACCACCTCACCCAGGTCGGCCGCCGGGTGCGCCTGCGCGACTGGCTCAACGAGTTCGCCAAGACCCTGATGCAGGAGCTGGACTACCAGGCCGAGGCCGAGAACCTCCAGCGCTTCGGCCAGCACCTCAAGCCGTTCAAGCCGCTGTGGGTGCCGCAGCCGATCTGGGACTACTGCAGCCATCGCGTGCTGACCATGGAGCTGGCCCACGGCGTGCGCGTGGACATGATCCCCGACGTGCGCCGCACCGAGCAGCCGATGGCACCGCTGGCGGCCGCGCTGATCCGCGGCTATGTCGACCAGATCTTCGTGCATGGCGAGATCCATGCCGACCCGCACCCGGGCAACCTGCGGGTCACCCCCGAGGGGCGCCTGGCGATCTTCGACCTGGGCATGGTCGCGCACATGCCGCCGCGGCTGCGCGAGCGCCTGCTCAAGCTGCTCTTCGCCGCCGTGGACGGGCGTGGCGAGGAAGTGGCCGATGAGATCATCGGCATCAGCACGCGGCTGGAATCCTTCGACGAGGAGCGCTATCTGCGCGAGACCGGGCAGATGATCGCCCGCTACGCCGCCAACACCAGCTACTCCGAAGGCCGCGTGGTGCTCGACCTGGTCCGCATCGCCACCGCCAGCGGGCTGCGCACGCCGCCGGAGCTGAGCCTGCTGGGCAAGGCCCTGCTCAACCTGGAAACCGTGTGCCGGCTGCTGTCGCCGGACCTGGACACCCGCCGCATCGTGGAGAAACAGCTGCAGCACGTGATGCGTGCGCGGCTGAAGAAGTCGTTGTCGGCGGCCAACCTGGCCAGCGAAGCGATGGAGATGCAGCAGCTGCTGCGCGAAGGCCCGCGCAAGATGTCCGACATCCTCGCGCTGCTGGCCGAGAACCGCCTGCAGATGAAGGTGACCGGGCTGGAAGAATCGCGCCTGATGGAGAACCTGCAGAAGATCGCCAACCGCGTCTCGGCCGGCATCGTCACCGCCGCACTGATCCTGGCCGCGGCGATGATGATGAAGGTGGAAACCGGCTGGCACTTGTTCGGCTATCCGGCCATCGCCTTCATGCTGATGTTCATCGGCGTCTTCCTTGGCCTCGGCATCGTGCTGAGCGCCTTGATCTTCGATCGTCGCGCACGCTCGAAAGAAGAGCGCGGGCACCGCTGAAGCGCATTGCGCGCAGTCACCCGACGCGTCATCGATGGCTGCTGCGCTGCACGATCGCGCAGGCATCTTCACGCTCGTTTTACACCTTCAAGCACGATGCGTTGTAGCGCATCCCGTTCACGACAAAACAAACATTTCAGTCAGGTTCGTGCATGCATGATCGAGTCATCGGCTTGTCATGCAGGTGTGGTTGGACAGCCGGTCGGATGGGAAATACGTCGTCATGGCGTCCATCACCAACTGTCCTTCGCTACCGATACCGCCGATGCTCTGGATCCTGCTGCTGTCTCTGTTGCTGCTCACCTGGTTGCTGCTCGCTTCGCGCAAGTGGATATGGTGGAAGGCCAGCCTGATGTCATTGCTGCTGGTGCTGCTGAGTTCGTGGTGGTTGATCAACAAGCTGTCCGGCGACGGCCTCAACGCGGCCACCCTGTACCACCTGGGTGCAGACATGGAAGGCGCCGGCGTAGCCGACTTCAAGGGCTACATCGCCGCCTACATCGCGCTGCTGCTGGTCTCGCTGCTGCCGCTGGCACTTGTTCGCGTGCAGCGCTGGCGCCGCATCGAACACGGCAAGGCGGTGTTCGGCGGGTTCATCGCGATGTGGCTGGTGGCGGTGCTGGTAAGCCCGCTGTACAGCGATGGGCAGCGGCTGTACCAGCAGACCCGTCCGGTCGATTACAGCGTCATCGCGCCGGAATACCGCGTGCCGCAACAGGCGCTGGCCAAGCCGCGCAACATCGTGTGGATCTACGGCGAGAGCCTGGAGCGCACCTACCTGGATGAGTCCACCTTCCCGGACCTGATGCCCAACCTCAACCGCCTCGCCGGCCAGGCCCTGGACGTGCGCGGGCTGGTGTCGGCCGAGGGCGGCGGCTGGACCATCGCCGGGCTGGTGTCCTCGATGTGCGGGGTGCCGCTGACCACCGCCAAGGACGATGAGAACAGCATGGGCCGGATGGGCAGCTTCCTGCCCGAAGCGGTCTGCCTGGGCGATTACCTCAAGCAGCAGGGCTATACCAACCACTATCTGGGCGGGGCCAACGGGCAGTTCGCCGGCAAGGGCCAGTTCCTGGCCACGCACGGCTTCGACGCGGTCGACGACCTGGCCTGGTTCAAGCAGCAGAAGGTGGGCCGCTCGCACTTCTCCACCTGGGGCGTGCATGACGACGTGCTGCTGGACAAGGCCTATGACCGCTTCATGCAGCTGTCCAAGGCCGGCCAGCCCTTCATGCTGACCACGCTCACCATGGATACCCACCATCCGGCCGGCCATCTGCCGGTCGCCTGCAAGCGCACCCGCTACCAGAGCGACTACGGCGACATCGGCCTGCTCAACGCGCTCAAGTGCACCGATGGGTTGATCTCCAAGCTGGTCGACCGCATCCAGGCCAGCCCGTACGGCGACGACACCCTGATCGTGATCGCCTCGGACCACCTGGCCATGCCCAACGATCTGAGCCACATCCTGGCCAAGCAGAAGCGCGAGAACCTGCTGCTGTTCCTGGGCAAGGACATCGCACCGCGCCAGTTGGCCACCACCGCCGGCTCCACACTGGATTCCGGTGCCACCCTGCTGAGCCTGATCCAGCCGGACATCAACGCCATCGGCTTCGGTCGCTCGTTGCTGGACCCCAAGCGTACCGACAGTGCCAGCGCGGCCGCGCTGCGCGACAACGGCAAGGACTATCCGCGCTACCTGGCCTTCTCACGCTCGCTGTGGCTGGGCGACAAGACCCGCCAGCTGCGCATCGACGAGGACAACCAGGTGGTGATCGGCCTGCAGCACGTGCAACCGCCGGTGCTGCTGGAGTACGACAAGCAGTTCGACCTGAAGTCGGTGTACCTGGAAAACACCTCCAAGCAGTTCGACCTGGCCGACCCGGCCAACACCCTGGCCTACGTGGATCGCTGCACGGCGTTCGAGGACGGCTCGGCCGACGGCGACTGGTGCGCCATGCTGGTCAACCGTGACAAGGGCATCAAGCTGTACCGCGACGATGCCCTGCGCAGCGGCTTTGCCGTGGATGGGCCACTGGAGCCCTTCAGCGGCCCGCGTCCGAGCATCCGCCAGGCGCACATGATCACCCAGAAGGGGCGTCGCACCCGCGCCGGCCAGTACATGCTGCAGTTCGTGGCCAAGCAGTCGCCGGACCGTGGCTTCTGGATCGAGGCGGTGTCCTCGCAACGCAAGGTCGTGGTGGCCCAGCAGTGGGTGCAGCCGGATGCCGAAGGCCGCATCAGCGTGCCGTTCGGCCTGGACCATGAAGTGGACGACCTGGAGATCCGCGCCTGGTTGAACCATGCCGAGAAGCTGGCCGTGGACAACTTCGCCCTGGTGCCCTCGCGCCGCGGCAACCGCGGGTAAGCAGGCGTACCGCCCCAGGGTTGGTACCTGCCTGGATCAGGTGCCGAGCAACGGTCGGCACCTGACCCGATCCACTCAGGGTTCCTGCGGCGCGTTGGGGTCGCGGACCAGGTGGATGTCGGTCGGCGAGGACAGCGCGATATGCGCCGCGGCGAACTTCTGCAGCATCGTGAAGTAGAGGTCGCTGCGCACGCCGTACACCGCGCGGGGGCCGGAGACGTAAGCGAAGCTGTTGATCGCGATCTGCCCGTTGGCGATCGAATCGATGAACACCGAGGGCGCCGGGTCGGCCAGCACCGCTACGTGCTCGGCATAGCTGTCCAGCAGGATCTGCCGCACCGCGGCCACGTCGGTGCTCAATGGCACCGAGAACTGGATCTGGATGCGGCCCTGCGCATTGCCCATCGTCATGTTGCGGATGGTCTTGGTGATCAGCTCGGAGTTGGGCACGATCAGCGTGGACTTGTCGCCCACCTGGATCTCGGTGGAGCGCACGCTGATCCGCTTGATGTCCCCTTCCTGGTCACCCAGCTTGACCCAGTCGCCGATCTTCACCGGTCGCTCGGCCAGCAGGATCAGCCCGGACACGAAGTTCTGGGTGATCGCCTGCAGGCCGAAGCCGATACCCACCGACAGCGCGCTCACCACCAGCGCCAGCTTTTCCAGCCCGATGCCGAGCGCGGTCAGCCCCCACAGCACCGCTGCGATGATGCCCAGGTAGCGGGTGACGGTGCTGATCGAGTTGCGGGCGCCGGCATCCAGGTCGGTCTTGGGCAGGTAGGTGTTGGTGAGCCAGTTCTGGAAGGCCTGCATCACCGCCCACACCACCAGGAAGGCCAGCACCGCGTACAGCACGCTGCTGGGCCTGAGCGTGGTGGTGCCGATGGTGAGCCCGTTGGACAGCGAATCCACCGCGCCGAAGAACGCATTGAGGTTGCCGAACGGCGCGGTCAACGCCAGCACCGCCAGCAGGATCACGCCGATACGCAGCACGGCCGACAGCAGCACGCCGGCCTGTTCCACCTTGGCATCGTTGAGGCCGGTGGTCAGCACGATGCTCTGCCCCACCCGGCTGGTGGGCGAGAGCACCCACAAGGACAGATCGTCGGCGAACTTGAGCAGCAGCGAGGCGGCCAGCAGCACCACCGCCCCCCACACCAGCTGCTGGGCCACGAACAAGGCCAGGTTGAGGTAGCCCAGCAGCGTGGCGATCACCGCCGCGGCCACCACCACATGCCCGGCCAGCCGCGCCAGCACGATCCAGCCGCTCTTGCGCACCGGGGCCTTGGGCTGCTTGGCGCCGGCATCGGCCTGGGCGTCGAGCTTGGCCTGGGCCTCGTCGGCCTGGCGCCGGTGCAGGCGCGCCAGTGAGACCAGGATGGCCACGATCAGCGCCATGTAGGTGATCGCGATCAGGCCGTCCACCGCCACCGTGGTGATCTCGCTGGTGCGCGAGGCGCGGTTGATCTCCACCAGCAGGAAGCTCAGGAAGGTCAGCCCGGCCGCGCCCCAGGCGTATTTGCGCAGGCGCCACGCGGCGCTGTCATCCAGGCTGAGCAGCCGCCAGGACGGCCGCTTGGGCACCAGCAGGCAGGCGCTCAGCGCAGTGATGAAGGCGGCCACGAAGGTGGCCACCTGGAAGTGCAGCGCCAGCTGTTCCAGCCGCGGCGGAATCGCCCCGATGGTGTCCAGCGAGGCCACCAGCACCACCGCCGCAAAGCCCGGCAGCAGCGTGCCTACCGCCAGCAGCCACACCGCCAGCCCGGAGCGGCGCAGGCGCCCGTCCGGCGCGCGCTCGGAGGCGGCGTAGCGGCGGCCGGCCGCCCGCAGCCACAGCCGCAGCGGGAAGAACATCAGCAGCGCCAGCACCAGCCCGGTCAACGGCGCACCCCAGCCATGCTCGGCGATCGCCTTGCGCGCCGTGGTTTCACCCTGGCGGTACAGCGATGCCAGCCGTCCGAGGTCGGCCGGCACGTGGGTGGCGAACTGCCGCCACAGCGACGGCGACAGCGGCGAATTGACCTTGCGCGCCAGTTCCTCGCTGAACTGGCTGACCCGCATCTTCTCGATGTCCGCGCCCAGCTGCCTGGCATCGCCGGCCAGCAGCTTGGCCCGCGCGATCGCCGAGGCGATGTCGCTGCGCTGCTGGTTCAGGGTCTTGCGCTGGACCGCGATGTCGCGCGCCTCGACGGTGCCCTCGGGCACATCACCGAGTTGCGCCACGCGTGCGTCCATCTGATCCAGTTGCGGCTGCAATGCGTTGCGTGCGGCATCGGCATCGCGCTGCACCGCCAGTGCGCGGTCGGACAGGGTCTTGAGGGTGTCGCGGGTATCGGCGTCGTCCAGCGACGCCTGGATCTGCTTGAGGTCCTTGCCGGCCTGCGCCAGCTGCGCGATCGGGTCCGCATCGACCGCATCGTCGCCCTGGGCCAGCGCGACCGGTGCCATGCCCAGCCAGGCACACACCATCATTCCGGCCAACGGCCGCAGGAAGGAGGAAAAAAGACGGGAAGACAAAGCCGGCACACCACGGGGTTCGCGCGGACCACCGCGCCTGCGCGAACTATAAACCGGCGGCCTGTTCACACCGGGTGTGCACAACGGCCCACGCGCCCGGCGCGCCGGCCGGCCGGCCCCGCTCAGTACTTCAGCCGCAGCTCTTCCACCTGAGGCTGCAGCCGCGCATACCAGTCCTGGAACTCCTCCTCGCTGATTTCATCCGGCGCGTACACCGCCACCGGGTCCCAGGCGTGGTCGGTGGGCAGCGGCTGGCGGGGACCGGCACGCAGCGAGTAGGCCACGCCTTCATGGTCGACCACCTCCTCGACCGCCTCCCAGCGCGCGCGCGAAAAATCCGAGTCGCTCTTGAGCAGGATCACCTGATACATCCGCACCTCCCATGCATTGCAGACCGGCGGTATGCCGATCCACAGCATAGCCCTGCCAGCGGACCGCCAGCATGTCGCACCGGCAACGAAGCGTTCTCTACGCCGCCCTCGCCCGGGCTTCACCCGCCCGTGGCATCGGCCCCGGCATCGTGGCGGCGACCTCCACTTTCCGCCTTCAATGAACACTCACGCCGACCTGAAAACCGTCCCCGACCTCAAGCTGCCGCGCTACCTGGGCACCTGGTATGAAATCGCCCGCCTGCCCATGAAGCACGAGCCGGAGGAGTGCACCGATGTCTCGGCGCACTACAGCCTGAAGGACAACGGCCACGTGGCCGTGCTCAACCGCTGCCGGCTGGGCGACGAGATCGAGGAAGCCGAAGGCGAAGCCTGCGCGGTGGACAACGACAGCGCGCGCCTGGAAGTCAGCTTCCTGCCGCGTGGCCTGCGCTGGATCCCCTTCACCAAGGGCGATTACTGGGTGATCCAGGTTGCCCCGGATTACAGCGTGGCCCTGGTCGGCAGCCCGGACCGCAAGTTCCTGTGGCTGCTCTCGCGCACGCCCACGCTGGATGCCACCGTGCAGGAGCATTACCTGGCCCAGGCACGCCAGCAGGGATTCGACCTCACCCCGCTCATCCAGACCCCGCATACCGGCCGGCCCACGGCCTGAGCGCATGGATCTCAAAAGCGGGTATCCGTTCTGGGCGGTCCGCAATGGACTGATGCATGCCTTTCCGCCACTGCAGCAGGACCTGCAGTGCGATGTGCTGGTGGTGGGCGGCGGCATCAGCGGCGCATTGATCGCCAACGAGCTGTCCGCCCATGGCCACGACGTGGCGGTGATCGAGCAGCGCGACGTGGGCTGGGGCAGCACCGCGGCCAGCACCGCGCTGCTGCAGTACGAAATCGACACCCACATGATCGACCTGGCCCAACAGTACGGCGAGAACGCCGCAGTGATGGCCTACCAGGCCTGCGCCGAGGCGATCCCGGCGCTGCGCGCGGTGGCCGGCGCCTTTTCCGGCGTGGACTGCCAGCGCATGCAGAGCCTGTACTACGCCAGCAAGCGTGGCCACCACGCGGTGCTGCACGAGGAATACCTGCTGCGCCGCCGCCACGGGTTCGATGTGCGCTGGCTGGAAGCGGAGCAGGTGCAGCAGGAATACGGCATCGACGCACCCGGCGCGATCCTCAGCGCCCTGGCCGCGCGCGTGGACCCTTACCGGCTGGCCTATCGCCTGCTGATGCGGCTGCAGAAGCGCGGCAGCGGCGTATATGACCGCACCGTGCTGGACACCCTGACCCCCACCAACCGCGGGGTCACCGCGCGCACCCCGGAAGGCCTGCAGATCCAGTGCAGGCACGTCATCATGGCCACCGGCTACGCCAGCCAGCGCTGGCTCAAGCAGAGCGTGGCGCGCAACCGCAGCAGCTATGCCTTCATCACCGACCCGATCGACCCCGACGCGCTGGGGCCGTTGGCGCAGACCATGCTGTGGGAATCGGCGCGGCCCTACCTGTACCTGCGTGCCACCGGCGACCATCGGCTGCTGGTAGGTGGGCAGGACGACGCCATCGACATCCCGGCCCGCCGCGACCGCCGCGTGCAGGCCAAGGCCGGCACCCTGCTCAAGGAGGTGGCCAAGCTGTTTCCGGCCCTGCCGCTGCGACCGGCGTTCTCCTGGGCCGGCACGTTTGCCGAGACCAAGGACGGCCTGCCGTTCTTCGGCGCCCACCGGCAATGGGGGCCACGGGTGCTGTTCGCCATGGCCTACGGCGGCAACGGCATCACCTACTCGATGATCGGCGCCGGCCTGCTGCGCGCCCAGATCGAGCGCCGCCGCCATCCGCTGGCGGCGCTGTTCGGGTTCGGGCGCCTGGAGTAAAGTTCCCGCAGGACCGGTGCCATGACAGGCATCGTTCAAGCAGCCGGTGCTAGCGTCAGCGCTGTCGGCCGCCTGCCTGCCGCCTGCCCGCTCCGGAGCCTCACATGATCCGCCCGCTATCGCTGCTGCTGTGCCTGCTTGCCCCCGGCGTCGCCCTGGCCCAGTCCGCGGCCGGTGCGACCGGTCCGCAGTCGGCCACCGACCTCAACCTGGCCGTGCCGCAGGCGCCGATGCAGTACCTGGGCGATGCCTCGCTGCGCGGCGATCCGCCCGGCACCTTCTACGGCGACAAGAGCGGGCGCCGCCTCAGCGATCGCGGCGCGGCCAACGGCATCGCCGAGATCGCCGACGACAAGCTGCGGGTCAACGGCAGCCTTACCACCGGCATCGGCTACTCCAAGCAAGGCGGCAACTCGCACTACAACGCCGCCGAGATCAACCTCAACAAGAACTACACCACCGACGAGGGCAAGACCCACAACATGAATCTCAACATCCGGGTGAGCGAGGGCAAGGGCCCCGGCTTCTACGGCCCGTATGGTGGGTATGGTGGGTACTACGGGCGCGGTCCGGGCTACTGGGATTATCCGCCGCCGGCCGGCTGGTAAGCCGCCCCGTCAGGCACGCCTGCAACGGCCGGTCCATCCGGCCGTTGTCATGTGCGGGGCCAGGTAGCGCGGGTTCAGTCCCACCAGCCCTCGCGCTTGCTCGACAGCACCCGGCCATCGTGGCCGCTCATGCGCACTTCCACGCGCTGGTTGCGTGCATTGCGTGCCTCCAGCTTCCAGGTGGCGCCATCGCGTTCGAACGACTCGATCTGGCGCAGGCCGGCCTTCTCGGCCAGGGCCAGGACCTGGCCGGCGTCGAGCAGCGCGCGGTTGCTGCGCGGGTCGAAGATCTCGCCGGTGGCCGGGTCCACGATCACTTCCTCGAAGCTGCCATCGGCACGGCTGACGTCCGCTTCCCACAGGCCATCGTCGCGCTCCAGTTCGTGCACCTGGGTGTAGCCGGCGGCGCGCAGCTTGGCCTGTACCTGGGCAGCGCCCAGTTCGGCGGCGAAGGCCGGGGCGGCCAGCAGCGTGGTGGCCAGGGTCGCGGTGAGGATCAACTTGTTCATCGGGGGCTCCAGGGTTGGCCGGGGATGTCCGGCACCGCCAGTCTGGCAAGCGCGCTTAAGCGGACCATGAGCCCGGTTGTTAGATACTGTTTAGACAACCGGCGTATACCGTTGGCATCCCCTACCGCCTGTCGCACATGCCCATCGCCCCTGCCCTGCTGTTGCCCCTGCTGCTGGTGCTTGCGCCGGCGGCCCCCGTGCACGCCCAGGAAAGCGACAGCCGGCAACAGGACGCGGTGCGCCAAGCGGTGCGCCAGGGCCGGCTGGTGCCGCTGCAGCAGGTGGTGGCCGATGCACTGCGTCGCTATCCGGGCAAGCTGGTGGAGGTGGAGCTGGATGATGGCAAGTACGAGATCGAGATCCTCGGCGCCAACGGCGTGGTGATGGAGCTGGATTACGATGCTGCCAGCGGCCGCCTGTTGAAGATGGAAGAAGACTGATGCGCATCCTGCTTGCCGAGGACGACGTGCTGCTGGCCAGCCGGCTGCAGCAGGTGCTGGAGGACGCCGGCTACCTGGTGCTGCACAGCGCCGAGGGCCGCCAGGCCGAGGAGCTGGGCCAGATCGAGGACATTGCCGCGGCCGTGGTCGACCTCGGCCTGCCCGGGCTCGATGGCCTGAGCGTGATCGAGCGCTGGCGCCAGGCCGGGCGCGGCTTCCCGGTGCTGGTGCTGACCGCGCGCGCGCGTTGGCACGACAAGCTGGCCGGCTTCGATGCCGGCGCCGATGACTACCTGACCAAACCGTTCCAGCCCGAAGAACTGCTGCTGCGCCTGCGTGCGCTGATCCGGCGCAGCGCCGGCCATGCCAGCCCGCGCCTGCAGTGCGGCCCGTTGCTGCTGGACGTCAATGCCGGTCGCTTCGAGCTGGATGGCGAACTGCTGCACCTCAGCCCGCAGGAGCAGCGCATCCTGAGCTACTTCCTGCACCACCCCGACGTGGTGATCAGCCGCTCGCGCCTGGGCGAGCACGTGTACGAGGCTGGCTTCGACCCCGATTCCAACACGCTGGACGTGCTGATCGGGCGGATCCGCCGCAAGCTCGGCAGCGCGCTCATCCACACCCATCGCGGGCAGGGCTTCCGCCTGTCGGCGCAGCCATGAACACCGGCTCGCTGCGTACCCGCCTGCTGCTCGCCGGTGGCGTGGGACTGGTGCTGGTCTCGGCGATGGCCACCTGGTGGCTGGGGGCGATGTACGAGCGCTCGGCACGCAGCGCGCTCGACCAGCGCCTGGGCAATGAACTGATCGCGGTGCTGGCCCTGGCCGAGAGCGATGCGCAGGGCCGCCTGCAACTGCGCCGGGAACTGTTCGACGAACGCTACCAGCGGGTGTTTTCCGGCACCTACTGGCAGGTGCAGGACGCCAGGGGCCAGCCGCTGGGCCAGTCGCGCTCGTTGTGGGATGAAACCCTGGCCACCCCGGCCGCGTTGCGTACCGGCCCGGCGCAGGCCTTCGATACCACCGGTCCGCTCAACACCCCGTTGCGGGGGCTGGCCCAGCAGGTCACGTTGCCACGCGTCCCCGTGCCGCTGCGCGTGGTGGTGGCCACCGATCGCAGCGATCTGGACGCGCAGGTCATCGCGTTCCGGCAACGCACGGCCATCGCGCTGGCGGTGCTGGTGGCGCTGTGGTTCGCGGTGCTGGTCACCCAGGTGCATTACGGCCTGCGCCCGCTGGCCGAACTGAGCCGGATCGCCGGCCAGGTCCGCAACGGCGAGAACGTGCGCTTTCCGCAGCAGGGCCTGGTCAGGGAAGTGGCACCGCTGGCGGTACAGCTCAACGACCTGCTCGACCACCACCAACGCATGGTGGTGCGCGCACGCCGCAGTGCCGAGGACCTCGCGCATGCCCTGAAGACGCCGCTGACGGTGCTGATGACCGAAGCCGAGGGCGATGGCAGCGATTGGCGCCAGACCCTGCGCAGCGAAACCGCGCGCATGCAGGCCAGCATCGAGCGCTATCTGGCCGCAGGCATCGGTGCCGACAGCCAGCAGCGCACGGTGGTGGCCCCGGTCATGGCGGCCCTGTGCCGCCTGATGCAGCGCGTGCACAACGAGCGCGGGCTGGTGTTCGAACAGGACCCGGATGCGCAGGGGCTGTTTGCCGGTGCGCGCGAAGACCTGGAAGAGATGCTGGGCAACCTGCTCGACAATGCCGGCAAATGGGCGGCGCATACCGTGCAGATCCGCGTGCGCCATGAGGGCAACCAGCTGCACATCCGCGTGCAGGACGATGGCCCGGGATTGCCCGACACGGAGTTGCAGCGCGTGCTCGAACGCGGCGTACGGCTGGACCAGCGCGCATCCGGCAGCGGGCTGGGCCTGGCCATCGTGGCCGATATCGCCGAGAGCTACGGCGGCACCTTGGTCCTTGCCAACACCCATCCGGGACTGCGCGCGACGCTGACGTTGCCCGCCGGCTGAGTCCCACCGGGCAGAGCCGACCGTTGGTCGGCTGACGTACACCAGGGCGTGTTCGG
This sequence comes from Stenotrophomonas maltophilia, assembly GCA_002435595.1. Classification (GTDB taxonomy): domain Bacteria; phylum Pseudomonadota; class Gammaproteobacteria; order Xanthomonadales; family Xanthomonadaceae; genus Stenotrophomonas; species Stenotrophomonas maltophilia_AC. Next base: position 22 of record DJBL01000043.1, on the reverse strand, counting down.
TTGTTCGCGAAGTGCAGCCGAC
>DJBL01000158.1 GCA_002435595.1 Stenotrophomonas maltophilia | reverse complement strand
CCGCTCGTCCGATCGCCGCGCCGACGGCCGAGCCGGCGCCTGAAGACGACCCGCCGCCGTGGCACCAGGCCGGCGCGGAGGATCGCGACGAGGCGCTGGCCGCGGAAATGGCCAGCCCCGACGCGGCCATGGTCGCGCCGTGGGAGGCGCCCCCGGCCCGTCCGGCCGCAGGGGCCGCCCCCGTTGCCGCCCCGCGCCCGCAGGGCATCGCCCTCACCCCGTCCGCCGCGCCGGTGCCTGCGCCTGCGCCCGGTACGCCGATCGCGCTGACCTCGCCGGAGGCCTGGCTGGAACTGGTCGCCCAGAGCCAGCTCAACGGGCCATCGCGGCAGTTGGCCGCGCACGCGGCATTCATCAGTTTCCAGCAGGGTGTCTTGAAACTGGCGGTATCGCCCGGATTTGAGTACCTGTGTTCGGACCGTTCGCTGGCTGCGCTGACCGAGGCGCTGTCCGGGCCGCTGGGGCAGAGCCCGCGGATCGTGATCGAACATGGCAACGCGGAGGCCGAAACGCTGCACCAGCGTTCCGACCGCCAGCGTGGCGAGCGGCAACAGGCGGCAGAAACCGCCTTCATGGCCGATCCGCAGGTGCAGATGCTGATCCAGCAGCACGGCGCCCGGGTCGTGGCCGATTCCATCCGTCCCTTTGATGAGTAAAGAAACATGCGCGGCAACATCGCCCAACTGATGCAGCAGGCCCAGAAGATGCAGGAAAACCTGCAGAAGGCCCAGGAAGAACTCGCCAAGCTGGAAGTGACCGGCAGCGCCGGTGGCGGCATGGTCAGCGTGACCCTGACCGGTGCCAAGGAGTGCCGCAAGGTGCGTATCGATCCGTCGATCCTGGCCGATGCGGAAATGACCGAAGACCTGGTTGCCGCGGCCTTCAACGATGCGTCCAACAAGATCGATGCCGAGTCGAAGAACCGCATGGGTTCGGCCACGGCCGGCATGCAGCTGCCTCCGGGCATGAAGCTGCCGTTCTGAGCCGGCGCGCGCAGCCGGCCTGGCTGCTGCCCCCGCAGGTGACCGCGCGCGAAGCCCCCGGGCTTGGCGCGCTTGTTTTTGAGATGAGCACACCGCCATGAGCCTGCCCCTGCTCGAACAACTGATCGAGGCCTTCCGCGTGTTGCCGGGCGTGGGGCAGAAGACTGCCCAGCGCATGGCCTACCACGTGCTCGAACGCGAGCGCGTGGGCGGCCAGAAGCTGGCCGAGGTGTTGGCCAAGGCGATCGAACGCATCGGTCATTGCGCGCAGTGCCGCGATTTCAGCGAGACCGAGATCTGCGCGGTGTGCGCCAACGGCAGCCGCGAACGGCAGCAGCTGTGCGCGGTGGAATCCCCGGCCGACCGCCTGGCCATCGAGCACGCCACCGGCTTCCGCGGCGTCTACTTCGTGCTGCAGGGGCGGCTGTCGCCGCTGGACGGGGTGGGCCCGCGCGAACTGGGCCTGGACCAGCTGGAGGCGCGCCTGAAACAGGGCGAGGTGCAGGAGCTGATCATCGCCACCAGCGCCACCGTGGAGGGCGAGGCCACCGCGCACTACCTGGCGCAGTTGGCGCGTGCGCACAAGGTGCGTCCCAGCCGCTTGGCGCAGGGCCTGCCGCTGGGCGGCGAGCTGGAGTACGTGGATCGGGGCACGCTGTCGCACGCCTTCGGTACCCGCACCGAAGTCCAGGAGTGATCCGGCGCACCACGCGGCAATGATCGAAACCGCACGCGCATCCGCGCTACTCTCCAGGGCCCTGTTCCAAGAGGTGCCCCATGAGCCAAGACACCCTGTTCGGCAAGATCATCCGCCGTGAAATCCCCGCCACCATCGTCTACGAAGACGAGGAGGTGCTCGGTTTCAAGGACATCGCCCCGCAGGCGCCGGTGCATGTCCTTTTCATCCCCAAGAATGAAGCGATCCCGACCCTGGACGACGTGCAGCCGGCCCAGGCGCACCTGATCGGCAAGCTGGCCCTGGCCGCCGCCGGCTACGCGCGCGCCGAAGGCTTCGCCCAGGATGGCTACCGCATCGTCATGAACTGCCGCGAGCATGCCGGGCAGACCGTGTTCCACATCCACCTGCACCTGCTGGCCGGCGCGCCGCTGGGCCACTTCGGCACGCCCAACGGTTGAGGCGCCCCGATGCCGGCGCGCATGGCGTGGCGCGGCGCTGGGAGCAAAGAAAAAGCCGCCCTTGGGCGGCTTTTTCCTTTCCAGACGGACCGGTCAAAGGTCAGCCGGTAGCGCTTACCACCAGCCCCAGCCGCGGTAGCCCCAGCCCGGGCCCCACGCCGGGCCCCACGGGCCGTAGGGGTAGGCCGGCACCACATCGACCTGGCGCACTTCCGGCCACAGGTAGATCACGTCGGCCTCCAGCTTGGGCAGGCGGTAGTCGTACTCACCGATGCGGGTGCTTTCATAGCCGGCGATCTTGCCGATGAAGGTGACGTCGCGGCCCGGCTCGAACACCGCCGGATCATAGAAGCCGGCGCGACAGGCGATGAAGCGGCCGTCGCTGGCGTCGGCCGAGGTGGTGCTGGGGCGGCCGCTGCCGTTGAGCGGGCGGGAGATCAGCTGGAAGCAGGTCTGGCCCTGGCCCGGGTTGGTTTCGATGATGCGTCCGCCCCAGCGCACCGGCGTACCCACCTGCTGGGTGGGCACCGCATCGCGCGGGCTGACCATGCTGAACTGGCCTTGCAGCGGTTTGGGTGCGGTCGCGCAGGCGGCCAGCGCCAGGGAAGCGGCGAGGGGAAGCAGAATCTGGATCTTCATGGGGATGCTCCGGAGGACGGGCGATGCCTGCGCAGGTCGCGCAATAATGAAGTGAGGTCGACGTCCGCGCCAGCGTAGCGCGCGAGAACGAAACGGCTGCTGAGTGACAGCAGCGCCGGGTCCGGGCGTTGCTGGTGGACGCGGCGTGCCCAGCATTCGGCCGGCTCGGCACTGTCCCGGGCCAGGCCGAACCTGGCGTAGCGACGGCCCATGCGATGCCAGGCGCGCAGCAACGGGTCGCGTTCGCGTTCGCCACGGGCCAGCAGCCACGCCATCCAGCCTAGCGTGGCCAGTGCGAAGACAGTGAAAACAAGGATCAACTGGGCCGGTTCCAGCTTGTCGATGCCCAGCGGGCGCAGCAGCTGTTGCTGGCGGCTGGCGTTGAAGGACAGCACCAGGTCGTTCCAGCCACGGCGAAGCCAGTCGCTGGCCTGGCCAAGCTGCGCCCAGCGCCCTTGCAGCGTCGTGTCGCCGCCGCCCTGCAGCCGGTCTTCCAGGGTGTCGTAGATGCGCTCGGGCGCTACGGCCGCCGTCGGATCCACCCGGACCCAGCCACGGCCGGGCAGCCAGACCTCGGCCCAGGCGTGGGCATCCATGCGCCGCACCACCCAGTAGTCGCCATAGCGGTTGCGGGTGCCGCCGGCAAAGCCGGTCACCACCCGCGCCGGGATGCCGGCATTGCGCATCAGCACCACGAAGGCGGAGCTGAAGTGCTGGCAGAAACCGGCCTGCTGGTCGAACAGGAACTCGTCCACGCCATCGCGGCCGGGCAGCGGCGTGGTGAGGGTGTAAGCGAAGCGGGCGCGGATCCAGTCCAGCGCGCGGCGCACGATCGCCGCGTCGTCGCTGCCGGCTTCGGCGCGCCACTGGCGGGCCAGCGTGGCCGTGCGCGGATTGAATCCCTCCGGCAGCTGCAGCGCCTGGCGGCGCTGGTAGGGCGAGAGCGCGTCGACGTAGCTGCCGGCCGGTGCCGATTGCAGGCGCCAGCGGGTCAGCGCGGTCAGGCTGGTGCGGCTGCGCAGGCTGTGGTCGGCGCCCAGGTCGCTGCCCGGCGGTGCCTGCAGCGGCAGGTCCAGCGCCACCAGTTGCTGGCGATCGGTGGGTTCGTAGTCGATCTGGTAGTCCCAGCGCGGGCCGCTGCGGGTGACCGCCGGCGGCGGCCGCCCCGCGCTGCCGTGGGACTGCGACCACACCCGGCCGTCGAACTGGGTCATCACCGGGCCGCGCCAGTAGCGTTGCTCCGGTGCCGGGATCGGCCCGAAGAACTGCACGCGCAGGGCAGGGTTGTCGTCGGCCATCAGGTCCAGCCACTGGTCGGGTTCCATCTGGTCGGACAGTCCGGGCTTGCCCACGGCGCGCTCGGGGATGCCCCACAGCGGTTCGCTCAGTCGCGGGAACAACCAGAACCCGGCCAGGGCCAGGGGCAGGCCGAGTGCGATCAGACGGCCGATGCCGCGCAGCTGCAGGCCCAGCCGCGGGGTCGGTGCCTGGCCTTCGGCGTGGGCCAGGCGCTGCAGGGTGAGCAGCGCGGTCAACGCCGCCAGTACCGCAAGTCCCATCGTCGTCGGTCCCTGGTCAAGCAGGAAGGCGGCGAACGGAGAGAACAGGGCGAAGCCGAGCAGGCTGCGTGCATCACGCAGGCTGCGCAGCTCGCTGGACTTGAGCGCCAGCATCGCCGCCAGCAGGGCGCAGCCGGTATCGCGACCGGGTCGGGCGCCCATCTGCCAGTAGATGGCCGCGAGCATGCCCAGCACCAACAGCAGCCGCAGCGGCGCTGCCAGCACGCGCTGGCGCGAGACCAGCGCGGTGACCACCGCGACCACGCCGATGATCGCTGCCAGCACGGTGGGCAGCTGCAGCAACAGCGGGACCAGGCCGAGCGCGGCACTGGCCAGCGTCCAGCCGCGCGCGCTGGTGCTCAATGCGGAGGGGCTCGGCTCACTCATGGGGCATCAGCGCCAGTGCGCGTTGGCAGAGGTGGTGGTGGGCATTGCCGTTGCCTGGCCCCAGCACCGGTTGCCCGGGCAGTTGCAGGGTGTAGCGGCGGCCATCGCGCTCGGCCATGTCCACCCAGCGCGCCAGCCGTGCGATCCGCGCTTCCACCGGCAATGCCGACAGCGCGCGCCAGTCCAGCAGCACGTCCACGCCGACCGGTTTTTCATACTCGCGCACCAGCAGGCTGTCGCGCCGCGCCGAATGCTTCCAGGCGATGCTGCGCGGCGGATCGCCGGCACGATAGGGACGCAGCTGGTGCAGCTCATCGCCACTGGCATGCACGCGGGTGTGCAGCGGGTCGCCGCCGCTTTCGGGCAACGGCGGGGCCTGGCTGGCCGGTGCGGCATAGACCAGCAGCGGGGCATCGGGCCAGACCCACGACCAGGCGCGCACCAGGCCCAGTGGCTGGGTGGTGGAAATGCGGATGCGCTCCAGGTCGAGCCAGCCGCGACGCACCGTGGGCAGCATCAGGTCCACTTCGGTCTGGTCGCTGTCGAGCAGGTGGCCGAAGGCGATGGCCTGGGCATGGGCCACTTCCAGCCCGCGTCGCGCGCGCGCATCCGGGCGCGACAGGCTGATCCGCAGCCGCATCGGCAGGCCGGCATGCACCGGTTCGGCCGAGACCGCATCGATGCGCAGGCCGGACAACTGCAGGTGGGCGCTGATGGTGCTGGCCACCGCCACGGTGGCCAGCAGCAGCGCCAGCAGCATGGCCGGGTTGTTGTTGTAGTTCAGTGCGCCCAGCAACATCGCCGCCAGCAACGCCGCCACGAACAGGCCGAAACGGGTGGGCAGCACATAGATGCGGCGGCGGTCGAGCCGGCGCGGCAACGTCTCCGGTCGGCGTGGCCGGGTGTAGTGCCGGCCATCGGCCGGCACGATCAGGTGCTTCAAGCGGTCTCCCCAGCCGCGGCGCATCGTCAGTCCACCGGAACGGTCTGGAGGATGGCGCGGGCCAGTGCCGGCCCATTGCTGGCTTCGGCCTCCGGCACCAGGCGATGCCCGGCCACGGCCACGAACAAGGTCTGCACGTCTTCGGGCACCACGTGCGCGCGGCCCAGCAGCAGCGCATGCGCCTTGGCTGCGCGCAGCAGCGCCAGCCCGGCACGCGGCGACAACCCGACCCGCACGCCGGCATGCTGGCGGCTGCGGGTGAGCAGGGCCTGCACGTAATGCACCAGCGCATCACTGGCATGCACCTGGCGCGCCGCCTCGCGCAGGGTGCGCACCTGGTCTTCGTCCAGGCGCGCGGTGGCCTGCGCGATCAGGTGGCGGCGATCGGTGCCGCGCAGCAGCTCGCGTTCGGATTCGGCATTGGGGTAGCCCAGCGCCAGCCGCAGCAGGAAGCGGTCCAGCTGCGAGTCGGGCAACGGGAACGTGCCGGACAGGTCGACCGGGTTCTGCGTGGCGATCACGAAGAACGGATCGGGCAATGGATGGGTCACCCCGTCCAGGGTCACCTGCTGTTCGGCCATCGCCTCGAGCAGGGCGCTCTGCGTGCGCGGCGGTGCGCGGTTGATCTCGTCGGCCAGCAGCACGTGGGTGAACACCGGGCCGGGATGGAACTGGAACTGGCGGCTGGCGGCGTCGTAGACCGACACACCCAGTACGTCTGCTGGCAGCAGATCGGAGGTGAACTGCACGCGCTGGAAGCCCAGCCCCAGGCTGGAGGCCATCGCGTGGGCCAGGGTGGTCTTGCCCAACCCGGGCAGGTCTTCGATCAGCAGGTGGCCGCCGGACAGCAGCGCGACGAATGCCAGGCGCACTTCGTGTGCCTTGCCCAGCACCAGCCCGTTGACCTGGTCCTGGGCGCTGCGAAGGGCCTGTCGCAGTACATCGGTTAGCATGGCTGGCACGTGGGGCGAATTTTCCATGTCCGTCTCGTGTCGATGATTCCTTCGATTCTATAGAGCAATGCAGGGCGAACAACGCGCACGCACAATTTTCCTGCTGTTGTGGACGCTGATCACCGCGGTGAAGCTGGTGATCGCAGCGCGTCTGCCGTTGTTCGTGGACGAAGCTTTCTACTGGCAGGAAGGCCAGCACCTGGCGGCGGCCTATTCGGACCTGCCCGGCCTGACCGCCTGGCTGTCGCGGCTCGGCGTGGAGCTGGGCGGCACCCATATCCTGGCCCAGCGCCTGCCATTCCTGGCCATCGGTGCGGCACTGCCGTGGCTGGTATCGCGCATTGCCGCGCGCTGGTTCGGCGCGGTGGCCGGCTGGCAGGCCGGCAGCCTGACGGTGCTGATGCCGTTGTCGGGCACGCTGGGCATGCTGGCCGTTCCCGACGTGCCGATGGCGCTGGCCGCGGTGCTGTGCCTGGATGCCGGCGCGCGCCTGCTGCGCAATGTCGATGCCGCCGCCGCGGTGAAGCTGGGCCTGGGCCTGACCATCGGCGCGCTCAGCCACTACCGCTTCATCGGCGTGATCGTGGTGGGCTTCATCGCGCTGCTGTTGTTGCCGCAGGGCCGGCGCATGCTGCGCGACCCGCGGGTGTGGGTGGCGTTGGCGGTGGGTGTGCTGGCCTGGCTGCCGCTGCTGTCCTGGAACGCGGACAACCACGATGCCGGGCTCAAGTTCCAGGTGGTGGAGCGGCATCCGTGGGCGTTCCAGTGGAGCGGGCTGTGGTTCCTGGTGATCCAGCCGATGCTGGTCACCCCGATCCTGTGCATGGCGATGTGGAAGGTGGCGCTGGCCGGGACCCGCTCCGGTGGCGGCGCACGCGCGCAGTGGCGCTACTTCGGCCTGGTCGGGGCGGTGTCCACGCTGGCGATCTTCGCGCTGGGCTTCTTCACCGACGTGGAGCGGATCAGTTTCCACTGGCCGTTGCCCGGCTACCTGGCGCTGCTGGTGGCGGTGCCGGTGGTGCTCAATGGCTGGCCGCGGTGGCTGCGGCGCACCGGCTGGTGGCTGGCCGGCGCCGGGCTGGCACTGGCCTTTGGCTACTACCTGATGGCCTCCACGCCGAGCCTGCGCGAGCAGCTGGCCGGCTACAAGTACTACCCGCGCAACTTTGCCGGCTGGGAACCGCTGGCGGCGGTGGTGCGCCAGGAGCTGGCCGCGATGCCGCCGGGCACCAAGGTGTTGGCCGGCAACTTCAAGGTGGGCGCCGAGCTGGGCTTCCAGCTGCGTGATCCGCGCATCGAAGTGCTGCGCCATCCGCTCAACGACAAGCACGGCCGCAGCGCGCAGCTGGGCCTGTGGGGGTTGCTGCACGAGGGGCCGCGCAGCGCGCCGATGCTGCTGGTGCTGTCGCCCAGCGACCAGCGCTATCGCGACCTGCTGGCGCGCTACCACGATGTCTGCGCGCAGGTGGGGCCATTGCCGCCACCCCGGGTGGTCAGCAACGACCACGGCTTCCAGCGCTTCCTGCTGTTCCGGCTGCCGGCCGGGCGGGCGCCCGGGCCCTGCGTGACCCCGGCAATGGCCTGGATCGACACCCCGCAGCCCAATGCCGCGGTGGACGGGCTGCTGGAGGTGCGCGGCTGGGCGTTCAAGGACGGGGTGGGGCTGTCGCGGGTGGAGGTGCTGGTGGACGGCAAGCCGGCGGCCGAGGCGGCCTATGGGCGCGCCTACGACATCACCAGCTTCTGGACCATGTCCAACGACCCCCAGCACCCCAACGTGGGCTTCGATGCACGCATCGACACCCGCGCGCTGAGCCCGGGCCGGCATTGGCTGGGGCTGCGCCTGCACGGCCGCGATGGCAGCGTGGAGCCGTGGCAGGAACAGGTGCTGGTGGTGCCCGAGCGCTGACTGCGCGCGGCCGCGACCGGCTCAGGGCAGGGTATAGCCGGCCTGGCGCAGCAGCCCGCTGAGGGCGATCAGCGGCAGCCCGATCAGGGCGGTGGGGTCGCGGTTATCGATCGCCTCGAACAGACTGATTCCCAGCCCTTCACATTTGAAACTGCCGGCACAGTCCAGCGGCTGCTCGGCGGCCACGTAGCGGGCGATGGTGGCCGCGTCCAGCGCCCGGAAATGGACCCGGGTGAGATCGCACGCCGCCAATACCTGTCCGTCGCGCTGCAGGCTGACCGCGGTGTGGAAGGCCACCGCCTGGCCGGACATCGCCGCCAGCTGCGCATGGGCGCCCTCGACCGAGCCCGGCTTGCCCAGCGGGCTCCCGTTCAGCTCGGCGACCTGGTCCGACCCGATCACCCAGCGGCCGGGCTGGCGCGCGGCCACGGCGGCGGCCTTGGCGTGGGCCAGGCGCACCGCAAGGGCCTGCGGGTGTTCGCCGGGCAGGGGGGTCTCGTCCACCTCCGGGCGCGCGCAGTCCGGGGCCAGGCCCAGCCGCTGCAGCAGTTCCAGGCGGTAGCGCGAGGTGGAGGCGAGGACGGGCGCAAGCATGCGAAAATACCGGTCGGTGGGGCCCGCAGTCTGGCCCCGGGACAGTGGCAGCGGCAACCCCGTAGTGAAGGGATTTGACAGCCGGGCAGACGGTCCTTAACATTCAGCGGCTTATGTCCGCGAACGTGCCCGAATTGCTGGATGCTTGGCGGATGGTCGCAGCGCGCAGGCGCTTCGACGGCCAAGTCGATCTGGCTGAATTGACCCGCCTGCAAGGGCTTGTTGCCGATACCGAAGGCCGGTGCACCTATGCACTGGAATTCGCGCACGACGACATCCTGCGGGTATCCTATGTCGAACTGTCCATCGACACCGAGCTGCCGCTGATCTGTCAGCGCAGCCTGCAGCGTTTCCTGCTGCCGGTCTCGATGGTGCAGCGGCTCGGCCTGATCCGCAGCGAAGAAGATGAAGCTTCGCTGCCGGAGGGGTACGAGCCCTGGCTGGTGCCCGAAGACGGCATGCTGCGACCGCTGGAACTGGTCGAGGACGAACTGGTCCTGGCCGTCCCCGTGGTGCCGCTGTCTCCCGATGGCGAGGCCGTGGACCAGGATTGGGCACCGACCGAAGAAGAAATCAGCAAGGCCAACCCGTTCGCGGCGTTGGCGGCACTGAAAAAACAATAGCAGCCGGATTGTCGTCGGCGGCTGCGGCGAAAGCGAAAACTGTGCTGGGCGCTGGCGTCCTGCGCGACGATACGACGAAGCAAAACGAACCGAGTTTGGAGCAATCCCATGGCTGTGCAGAAATCCCGTGTCACCCCGTCCCGCCGCGGTATGCGCCGTGCGCATGACGCACTGAGCGCCAAGCAGCTGTCCACCGATCCGACCACCGGTGAAGTGCATCTGCGTCACCACATCACCGCTGACGGTTTCTACCGTGGCAAGAAGGTGATTGCGACCAAGTCGAATTCGGCCGTCGAAGAAGATTGATTCGTGAAGGCCGCTGCCCGGTCGGGCAGCGGCCTTTACCCCTTTCTTCCCGGCCGTCAGTGTTGATGGCCGTGCTACAGGATATGCAATGAGCAAGCGGATCTACTCGAGGATCGCGGGCACTGGTAGCTATTTGCCCGAAAAAGTGTTGACCAACCAGGATCTGGAGAAAATGGTCGACACCACCGATGAGTGGATCCAGACGCGCACGGGTATCCGTGAGCGGCACATTGCAGCCGATACCGAAACCACCAGCGACCTTGGCTACCATGCCGCGGTCCGTGCGCTGGACGCGGCCGGTATCGATGCTTCGCAGCTGGACATGATCGTGGTGGGTACGACCACCCCCGATCTGATCTTCCCCTCCACCGCGTGCCTGATCCAGGCCAAGCTCGGTGCGAGCGGTTGCCCCGCCTTCGACGTCAACGCGGCCTGTTCGGGCTTCGTGTTCGCGTTGAGCGTGGCCGATAAATTCATTCGCTCCGGTGATGCCCGCCATGTGCTGGTGATCGGTGCGGAAACCCTGACCCGGATCGTGGACTGGACCGAGCGCACCACCTGCGTGCTGTTCGGCGACGGCGCGGGCGCGGTCGTGCTCAAGGCCGACGAAGACACCGGCATCCTCAGCACCCACCTGCATTCGGATGGCAGCAAGAAAGAGCTGCTGTGGAACCCGGTCGGCGTGTCGGCCGGCTTCGGCGAGGGCGAGGCTGCGCGCGGCGCGATCCTGATGAAGGGCAACGACGTGTTCAAGTACGCCGTGAAGGCGCTGGACTCGGTCGTGGATGAAACCCTGGAAGCCAATGCGCTGACCAAGGCCGACCTGGACTGGCTGATCCCGCACCAGGCCAACCTGCGCATCATCGAAGCCACGGCCAAGCGCCTGGACATGTCGATGGAGCAGGTGGTGGTGACGGTGGACAAGCACGGCAACACCTCCTCGGCCTCGGTGCCGATGGCGCTGGACGTGGCGATCCGCTCCGGCCGCGTGGAGCGCGGTCAGCTGCTGCTGCTGGAAGCCTTCGGTGGCGGCTTCACGTGGGGTTCGGCGCTGCTGCGCTATTGATAGTGCTGGTTACGGCAGCGTGACGTTGTCGTTACGGCCCCAGTCGGGGCCGTCTGCATTTCAGGAGTTCTGTCATGGTTGAGCCCATCGTCATTGAAGGGCAGCGCGCCTGGCTGAAGCAGTACGGTGAAGGCAGCCGCGCGGTTGCCTTGGGTCTGCTCAATTTCGTCGCACACCGTTTCCAGCTGGACGCCTTGCGTCCACCGCCGCACCGCGGCGGCGATGCCGCGCGCGAAACCGAGGCGCGGCGTCTGGCCGAGCTGCAGGCGCAGGGGGTGAATGTGCCGCATGTGATCGGCAGCGGGCACGCGGCGCTGGTGCTGGAAGACAACGGCAGTTCCTTCAATACCTGTCTGCGCCAGGCCGATGCGGCCGGGCGTGACCGTCTGGTGGCGGCAGCGATGCAGGCCATTGCGACGGCGCATGGCAGGGGCGCCTACTTCGGCCAGCCGCTGCCGCGCAACCTGACCTGGGACGGGGCGCAGGTGGGCTTCATCGATTTCGAGGAAGACCCGCTGGAGGTGATGGACCTGGCGCAGGCGCAGGCGCGCGACTGGCTGATGTTCGGCTACGGCGTGGCGAAGTATTACGAGGATCGCCCGCAGCAGTTGCAGGCGCTGATGGCGGCGGCGATGGACGGAGTGGAGGCGCCGGTGCTGGCGCACGCGCACGCGGTGTCCGGGCGGCTGCAGGGCCTGGCACGGGCGAGCATGAAGATGGGGCGGTCGGCGCGGGCGCTGGCCCACGCGATCCTGATCGTGCACGGCGCGACCACGCTGGGCATGCTGATGCTGGCGGTGATCTGTTTCGACTTCTTCTCCGACGGCGACCTGGACATCCTGCAGCTGTTGGTTTGACACGCCAACCCCGACAGATTCCGCGCGGGCAGGGGCAATCAGCCGCACGTCGTCTCAACGTGCCCGGGTTGGCCTTTCCAGGCGTGCCGACCATCCTCGGCAGGGCTGGGGTGGGCCGGGCGGCGGGACCGTCTTGCGCCATGGAGGGCGCAGGAAGAGCCCCCGGGGTAGACGGCGTGTCCCGGCCCCCGGGCCACCCCAGCCCTCTCCCCGACAGCACGGCAAGCGTCTTGACCTTCGCCGCCCGCTCCAAAGCGGAAAACGCCCCCTCCCCACATACGCGTCAGTACAGACGAAGGGCGCTGTTCCGCCTTATCATTCGCCGTTCGATTTTTGCAGGCGGATGACCGCGTGACCGATTCCAATCTCGCATTCGTGTTCCCCGGCCAGGGGTCGCAGTCGCTGGGCATGCTGGCCGAACTGGCCGAGCTGCACCCGCAGATCCGCGACACCTTCACCGAGGCCTCCGATGGCGCCGGTGTCGACCTGTGGGCGCTGTCGCAGGGTGGCCCCGAGGAAATGCTCAACCGCACCGAGTACACCCAGCCGGCCCTGCTGGCCGCCAGCATCGGCGTCTGGCGCCTGTGGAACGCGCTCGGTGGTGCCAAGCCGGCCGTGCTGGCCGGGCACAGCCTGGGTGAGTACACCGCCCTGGTCGCCGCCGGTGCCCTGAGCCTGCGCGACGGCGCGCACCTGGTGCGCCTGCGCGGCCAGCTCATGCAGGACGCCGCCCCCGCCGGCGTGGGTGCCATGGCCGCCGTGCTCGGCGCCGACGATGCCCTGGTCCAGGAGGTCTGCGAGCAGGCCGCCGGCAGCCAGATGGTGGTGCCGGCCAATTTCAACTCCCCCGGGCAGATCGTCATCGGTGGCGACGCCGCGGCGGTCGATCGCGCCCTGGCCCTGCTCGCCGAAAAGGGCGTACGCAAGGCGGTCAAGCTGGCCGTCAGCGTGCCCTCGCACACCCCGCTGATGCGTGAAGCCGCCAACCGCCTGGCCGAGACCATGGCCGGCCTGGACTGGCGCGCCCCGGCGCTGCCGGTGGTGCAGAACGTGGACGCCCGCGTCCATGACGGCATCGACGCGATCCGCCAGGCCCTGGTCCAGCAGCTGTACCTGCCGGTGCAGTGGACCGGCTGCGTGCAGGCCCTTGCCGCCCGTGGCGCCACCCGCGTGGCCGAGTGCGGCCCGGGCAAGGTGCTGAGTGGATTGATCAAGCGCATCGACAAATCGCTGGACGCGCGCACACTGTCCACGCCCGCCGATTTCCAGGCAGCCCGCGAAACCTGGGCTGCCTGATCCTTTGACTGGCGCTGCGTCGCCCGGGCCCTGGCCCGGGACGTGGACCGGTCCCGTTCGAGGAAACACAGATGAGCAAGCCCCTTCAGGGTGAAATCGCACTGGTGACCGGCGCCAGCCGTGGCATCGGCGCCGCCATCGCCGACGCACTGGCCGCGCAGGGCGCGACCGTGATCGGCACCGCCACCACCGACGCCGGTGCCGCCGCCATTGGCGAGCGCCTGGCCGCCGTGGGTGGCCACGGCCGCGCGCTGAACGTCACCGACGCCGCCGCGCTGGACGCGGTGCTCGATGGCATCGCCAAGGAATTTGGCGCCATCACCATCCTGGTCAACAACGCCGGCATCACCCGCGACAACCTGCTGCTGCGCATGAAGGACGAGGACTGGCAGGCCATCCTGGACACCAACCTGACCAGCGTGTTCCGCACCTCCAAGGCGGTCATCCGCGGCATGATGAAGGCCCGCAAGGGACGCATCATCAACATCGCCTCGGTGATCGGCGTGACCGGCAATGCCGGCCAGGCCAACTATGCCGCCGCCAAGGCCGGCATCATTGCCTTTTCCAAGTCGCTGGCCAAGGAAATCGGCTCGCGCGGCATCACCGTCAATGTGGTCGCCCCCGGCTTCATCGACACCGACATGACCAAGGCGTTGCCCGAAGAACAGCGCGCCGGCCTGGTCAAGTCGATCGCCCTGGAACGCCTCGGCGAACCGTCCGATATCGCCAACGCGGTGGCGTTCCTGGCCGGTCCCTCGGCCAGCTACATCACCGGCGAAACCCTCCATGTGAACGGCGGCATGTACATGCCGTAAGCATGTGGCGCATGGATCGCGCCGCAAGTGGTTGATCTGAAAGACGTTTTGCAGCCATGCAAGGCGTCGCCGGTTTCCACTACACTATCCCACGGTCATCCATCTTCGGATGACGTCATTTTTGAACCACTACTCCATCTGGAGCGATATCCAATGAGCACCATCGAAGAACGCGTCAAGAAAATCGTCGTCGAACAGCTTGGCGTCAAGGAAGAAGAAGTCACCAACAGCGCATCGTTCGTCGATGACCTGGGCGCTGACTCGCTGGACACCGTTGAACTGGTGATGGCGCTGGAAGAAGAGTTCGAGTGCGAAATCCCGGACGAAGAAGCCGAGAAGATCAGCACCGTCCAGGCGGCGATCGACTACATCAACGCCCACGTCAAGGCTTGATGTCAGGCGGCTTGCGCGCGGTTGTGGCCTACGCCGCGACCGCGTGCGGCAAACCCATGGGGCCGCGCTTGCGGCCCTGTGCATTTGAGCGTTACACCGCGTCATACCCGCAACACCCGGGTCAGGAGAATCTGCAATGAAGCGTCGCGTCGTCGTTACCGGCATGGGCATGGTCTCGCCGTTGGGCAATGATATGGCCACCAGTTGGAAGGGCATCACCGAAGGCCGTTCCGGCATCGGTCCGCTGACCAACGTTTCGCAATCCTACCTGGACCGTTTCACCACCAAGATCGCAGGTGAGGTCAAGGACTTCGACATCACCGCCGACAACGCACAGTTCGGCAAATTCCGGGTCAGTGGCAAGGATGCCAAGAAGATGGACCCGTTCATCCATTACGGCCTCGGTGCCTCGTTCATGGCCCTGCACGACTCGGGCCTGGAGATCACCGACGGCAACGCCGAACGCATTGGCGCCATCGTGGGCGCCGGCATCGGCGGCCTGCTCGGCATTGAAGAGCAGACCATCGAGTTCCACGAGGGCAAGAAGATCTCGCCCTTCTACGTGCCCAAGACCATCATCAACATGCTCCCGGGCCAGCTGAGCATCATCACCGGCCTGAAGGGTCCGTCGTTCTCGGCGGTGTCGGCCTGCGCCACGTCCAACCATTCCATCGGCACGGCCATGCGCATGATCCAGTACGGCGATGCGGACGTGATGGTGGTGGGCGGTGCCGAACGTGGCTCCTCGCCGACCGCGCTGGGCGGCTTCTGCGCCATGAAAGCCATGTCCACCCGCAACGACGCGCCGGCCGAAGCCTCGCGCCCGTGGGACAAGGACCGCGACGGCTTCGTGCTGGGCGACGGTGCCGGCATCCTGATCCTGGAGGAGTACGAGCACGCCAAGGCCCGTGGCGCGAAGATCTATTGCGAACTGGCCGGCTTCGGTGCCAGCTCCGATGCGTACCACATGACCGCGCCGAGCGAGAACGGCGAGGGCGCCGCGCGCTGCATGACCATGGCCCTGAAGGACGCCGGCGTGACCCCGGACCAGGTCGGTTACCTCAACGCGCATGGCACCTCGACTCCGCTGGGCGATCTTGGCGAGACCATGGCGATGAAGACCGCCTTCGGCGAGCACGCCTACACGATGATGGTCAGCTCGACCAAGTCGATGACCGGCCACCTGCTCGGCGCGGCCGGCGGCGTGGAAGCCATCTTCTCGGTGCTGGCGCTGCGCGACAACGTGATCCCGCCCACCATCAACCTGCACCAGCCGGGCGAAGGTTGCGACCTGGACTACGTGCCCAATGAAGCCCGCCAGGCCAAGGTGGACGTGGTGATGTCCAACGGCTTCGGCTTCGGTGGCACCAACGGCACGCTGGTGTTCAAGCGGATCTGATTCCACCCCTGCCGCCAGCGCACCCGGGCCGCCTTCTTGGCGGCCTTGGTGTATCTGGCCCGCGTACAGCCGGTGTCCTGCCATGCTCCTGATCCATCCCTTGCCCGCCACAACCGACCTGCTTGCGCTGCAGCGGGTGGATCCTGCCCGTTACCCCCTGTTGATGGAATCCACCGCCTCAGGCACCGCGCAGGGCCGCTGGGATCTGCTGCTGATGGGCAACGGCCAGGCGCTGGCGCTGCACGCCGATGGCGTGGTCCGCGATGCCGACGGCCGCGCCCAAGCGGGCCGCTTCCTGGACGTGCTGGACGCGCACTGGGCTGCGCTGCGGCTGCCGCGCGAAGAGACCCTGCTGCCGTTCCGCGGGGGGTGGGCGCTGATGCTCGATTACGAGCTGGCCGGGCAGATCGAAACCGTGCTGCAGTTGCCGGGGCGTGCCGACGGCCTGCCCGCCGCGCTGGCGCTGCGCTGCCCGGCAGCGGTGCTGCACGACCGGGTGCTGGGGCAGTACCACGCCGTGTGCGAAACCGACCACGCCGAGCTGCTGCCGGTGCTGCTGGCCGATCTGGATGCCGCCGCCGCGCTGCCGTCGCTGCCGGCCTGGCAGGCACCGACCGAGGTGGGCGAGGATGCGCCGACACGCTTCACCGCGGGCGTGGCCAGGGTGATCGATTACCTGCGCGCCGGTGACGTGTTCCAGGTGAACCTGTCGCGGCGCTGGCAGGCACGCTTTGGCCAGACGCTGTCGCCGCAGGCGCTGTACGCGCAGCTGCGGGTGGCCAATCCGGCCCCGTTCGCCGGGCTGTTCATGGCGCAGGGCAGGGCGGTGGTGAGTTCCTCGCCGGAGCGGCTGGTCTCGGTGCATGGGGATGACGTGCAGACCCGCCCGATCGCCGGCACCCGGCCGCGCTTCGCCGGCGACGATGATGCCGCGCGCATCCGGGAGCTGGTGGGCCACCCCAAGGAGCGCGCCGAGCATGTGATGCTGATCGACCTGGAGCGCAACGACCTGGGCCGCATCTGCACGCCCGGCAGCGTCGAGGTCGACGAGCTGATGACCGTGGAAAGCTACGCCCACGTCCACCACATCGTCAGCAACGTGCGCGGCCGCCTGCGCGCAGGGGTGAGCCCCGGCCAGGTGATCGCCGCGACCTTCCCCGGCGGCACCATCACCGGCTGCCCCAAGGTGCGCTGCATGCAGATCATCGCCGAGCTGGAGCAGACCGCACGCGGTGCCTACACCGGTGCGTTCGGCTGGCTCAACCGCGATGGCGACCTGGACCTGAACATCCTGATCCGCACCGCCGAGGTGGCCGCCGATGGCGCCAGCTTCCGCACCGGCGCCGGCATCGTGGTCGATTCGGACCCGGACAAGGAGCTGGACGAAACCCGGGCCAAGGCGCGCGGTCTGATGCGTGCGCTGGGCCGGCATGACTGAACCGTTTGGCCGTGTGCAGCAGCCGCGCGGTATGCTGCGCGGCGGCGAAAACCATTCGAGGTGACCATGGCGGGTGCGAAACGGGGATGTCTGGCCGTGCTGGCGGTGCTGCTGTTGGGCGCGCTGCTGCTGGCTGCGGCCGGCGCGTGGTTCTGGCACAGCCAGAGCGGCTTTGCCGATGCGCCATTGACCCCGGACCAGCCCAGCATGGTGATCGCCTCCGGTGATGGCCTGAACACGGTGCTCGGCAAGCTGCGCGCGGCTGGCGTGGACGAAGGCAGCGACACCCAGTGGCAGCTGCTGGCGCGCCAGCTGGACGCGGCGGGCAAGCTCAAGGTGGGCGAGTACGCGCTGGATGCCAGCCTGACCCCGCGCGCGCTGTTGCTGCGCATGCGCCAGGGCCGCGTGCTGCAGCACCGGGTGACGATCGTCGAAGGCTGGAACATCCGCCAGCTGCGTGCCGCACTCAAGCGCGCCGACCCGCTGGTGCACACCACCGATACCCTGGATGACGCGGCGCTGATGAAGGCGATCGGCTTCCCCGGCGAGCATCCGGAAGGCCGCTTCCTGCCCGAGACCTACGTCTACCAGCGCGGCGACAGCGACGTGGACGTGCTCAAGCGCGCGCACGCGGCGATGGAGAAGGAACTCACCGCGGCCTGGGACAGCCGTGCCGACGACCTGCCGTTGAATTCGCCCTACGAACTGCTGACCCTGGCCTCGATCATCGAGAAGGAAACCGCGCTGCCCAGCGAGCGCCCACAGATCGCCGGGGTGTTCACCCGGCGGCTGAAGATCGGCATGCGCCTGCAGACCGACCCCACCGTGATCTACGGCATCGGCAGCAGCTACGACGGCAACATCCGCAAGCGCGACCTGACCACCGATACGCCGTACAACACCTACACCCGCGCCGGCCTGACCCCGACCCCGATCGCCATGCCCGGTCGCGACGCGCTGCACGCCGCCGCGCAACCGGCAGCCGGCGACGCGCTGTATTTCGTGGCCGTGGGCGATGGCAGCGGCGCGCACGTGTTTTCGGCCAACTACACCGAGCACAACGCTGCGGTGGCCCGCTATCTGCAGCAGCTGCGCCAGCAGCGCAGCCAGGCGGCGCCGCAGTGACCGCCGCGCTGCGTCGCCACCCGCGCCTGGTGAGCCTGGAAGGCGGCGAGGGCGCCGGCAAGACCACCGCCATCAACGCCCTGCGCGATGCGCTGCAGGCGCGTGGTCTGGAGGTCGTGCTGACCCGTGAGCCGGGCGGCACGCCGCTGGCCGAGCGGATCCGCGCGCTGCTGCTCACCCCGGATGCGGAGATTGCCGCCGAGCCGCTGTCGGCCGAGGCCGAGCTGCTGCTGGTATTTGCCGCGCGCGCCCAGCACGTGCGCCAGGTGATCGAGCCGGCCCTGCGCCGCGGCTGCTACGTGATCAGTGACCGCTTTACCGACTCCAGCTATGCCTACCAGGGCGGCGGACGCGGCCTGGACCCGGCCTGGATCGCCGACCTGGAGCGCCGCGCGGTCGGCCTGCTGCCGGGGCTGACCCTGCTGCTGGACGTGGACGTGGCAGTGGGCCGGGCCCGCGCCAACGGCCGCGACCTGTGGCCGGACCGCATCGAGAGCGAGCAGGACGATTTCTTCCAGCGGGTACGCGCGGTGTTCCGCCAGCGCGCCGCAGCCGACCCGGCCCGTTATCGCCTGATCGATGCCGGCCAGGACCAGGTGGGCGTGGCCGGGGCCGTGGTGGCCGCGGTGGACGCGTGGCTGGCGCAGGAGAGCTGAGATGAGCGAGACCTTTTCCCCCTGGCAGCAACGCGCCTTCGACCAGACCGTGGCGGCGCTGGACGCCGACCGGCTGGGCCACGGCCTGCTGATCTGCGGCCCGGCCGGGCTGGGCAAGCGTGCGGTGGCCCTGCGCATGGCCCGGCACATCCTGTGCCGTGGCGAGCCGGCCCAGGCCCAGCGCAGCGCGCAGCTGATCGCCGCCGGAACCCATCCGGACCTGCAGCTGATCTCGTTCATCCCCAACAAGTCCGGCGACAAGTTGCGCACCGAGATCGTGATCGAGCAGGTCCGCGAGATCTCCCAGAAGCTGGCGCTCACCCCGCAGTACGGCGTGGCCCAGGTGGTGATCGTGGACCCGGCCGACGCGATCAACCGCGCCGCCTGCAACGCCCTGCTCAAGACCCTGGAAGAACCGCAGCCGGGCCGTTACCTGTGGCTGATCAGCAGCGACCCGGCACGCCTGCCGGCGACCGTGCGCAGCCGCTGCCAGCGGCTGGAGTTCAAGCTGCCGCCGCGCGAGGAAGCGCTGGCCTGGCTGCAGGCCCAGGGCCACAGCGAAGCCAGCGCCCGCGAGGCGCTGGACGCCGCGCGGGGCCACCCGGGGCTGGCCGATGAATGGCTGCGCGAAGACGGCCTGACCCTGCGTCGGCAGGTGGCCACCGACCTGGAAGCGCTGGTGGCCGGGCGCGCCGGGGCGGTGGAGCTGGCCCAGCGCTGGGCTGGCGATGAGCACGCCGCGCTGCGCCTGCGCCACGCCGCCGACCTGGCGCTGGCCCAGGCCACCGGCGGTGGCTTGACCGATCCGGAGCGATTGAACAAGCTGGCGGCGTGGTTCGACGCCGCCAACCGTACCCGCGATCTGCTGCGCACCACCGTGCGCGCCGACCTTGCGGTGGTGGAATTGTTGTTGGCCTGGAACAAGGTCAACGAGCGGCAAGCAAAGGGGAATAGAGCATGAGTGCCACCAACGCCCGCCAGGGCATCCTGTCGCTGGCGGTCAAGGACAAGGCCGCGCTGTACAGCGCGTACATGCCGTTCGTGAAGAACGGTGGGGTCTTCGTGCCCACGCCCAAGCGTTACTTCCTGGGCGACGAGGTGTTCCTGCTGCTGACCCTGCCCGATTCCAGCGAGCGCCTGCCGGTGGCCGGCAAGGTGATCTGGGTGACCCCGGCCGGGGCGCAGGGCAACCGCGCGGCGGGCATCGGCGTGCAGTTGGCTGAAGGCGCGGAAGGCGAGAACGTGCGCAACAAAATCGAGACGCTGCTGGCCGGCATCCTGAGCGCGGACAAGCCCACGCACACGATGTGAAGAAATTTACGGAAAACCGTTGACGCGAAAAATTGCCGCCCTATAATGAGCGGCTCAGCAGCATCGGGCGGTTAGCTCAGCGGTAGAGCATTGCCTTCACACGGCAAGGGTCGCAGGTTCGAACCCTGCACCGCCCACCACGCTGTAACATGAAGAAGCCGGCCCTTGGGTCGGCTTTTTTGTTGCCTGCCGTTGCCCGAGCGGGTTCGGGCGGGCTGCCCTGTATGTACGGCTCACCCGGCCGCCGCCCGCAGCCACGCCGGCTTGTTGCCCCCTTTCTGCCCGCATTAAGATCGATGCGGACGGGCCGGTCGCGCCCTTGGCTGACAGGATGTTGGGCATTGCATGAAATGGCGTGACCCCTGGGGCGTATCGCTCCGGCACCAGGCGCGATTCGATCCGCTGGGCGAACCGGTACGCAAGACCTTCCTCGGGCTGTTGGGCGTGTTTGCTGCGGTGTTCATCATGGGCAGCTTGGGCAAGGATGCGGCCGGGTGGCGGGAGAACCTGACGACGGTGTCGTGGATCGTTCCGGTGTTCTCCGCCGTGCTGGCCCTGTTCGTGCGGCTGGTGACCTGGCTGAGCCCACGCAAAATCGACTGTGCACCCAACGGCATCGTCGTGCTCAAAGCCGAAGACCTGTTGCTGATTCCCTGGGGCGCCATCGGCAGCCATCGCTTCACGACGGTCGAGGGCGATGCGGCGTTGGAGATCACCACGCTCCCTGGCGAAGTGATTGCCTTGTTCCTGCCGTCAACGGTCAGCCGCGCCGCCATCGAGCGCGAGCTGGCCCAGCACATGCGCACGCTGGCCGCGCGCGCCTAGCAGCCGGCGTGGGCCGCGCAGGCCGCGCGTTGCCGATTTTGTGGATGCCCGTGGTCAGGGCCGGGCTATCGTGTCCATCCGGCCATCTCCGCCGCCTTCCTGACACCGCACCAGGAGCACCGCATGGACCCCGACGCAACCGATCCCGCCCTGGGCACCCCCGCCGATTACAGCGATGCGCTGTACCCGGTCTACTTCGAAGTGGGCGAGTGGCAGCATGTGGCACGTGATGCGCTCGTCGCCTTCCTGGTCCAGCGCAGCGAGGATCATCCTGCGTTCGCGTTTGAACCGGCGGCGTTGCGCTGCAGCGCGCACGGCTATGAGGTGGACCTGCCGATGCAGTTGATCCCCGAGGTCGTGCGCGCGCTCGCCGAGCATAACGTGGCCGTCTACCAGGTGGTGCGGCTTGCGCGGGCATGACGTCGACCGGCTATGCTCGGCGCATGGCAGGGAAGCTACGGGGACGGGCATGGAAACGCGTATCAAGCGAGGGGTCTGGCTGGTGCCACTCCTGCTGCTGGTCCCGCTGCCGGCGCTGGCCCGCGATTTCCCCGGCATGCTGACCGTGTTCGTCGGCTTGCCGCTGCTGGTGGTGGCCGCCGCGCTGCTGGCATTGCTGCTGTGCTTCCGGCGGCACGGCTGGACGCGGGTGGTGGGGGGCTTGATCGGCGTGCCCGTGCTGCTCACCGGCCTGTATGTGGCCGGCGTGGATACCTGGCGCTTCTGGCCCGATCCGGACAGTTCCGAGCTGGGCTTCCGGCTCACGGTCATTCTCGGCTGCGCCGCGCTGTGGGCGTGCGTGGCCGCCATCACCTGGCGGCTGTTGCGCGGCCGCCCGCGCGATACTTCTTCCCCCCATTGACCACGAGGCACGCATGGCAGATCCCTACAACAACACTCCCCGCGCGGGCACCGCGATCCGCCTCGATGACGCGATGGTGACCACCGCCTTTGAACTGCCCGGCTACCGCGTGGTGCGCAGCCTGGGCGTGGTGCGCGGCATCACCGTGCGCTCGCGTTCGATCGTGGGCAACCTGCTGGGCGGGCTGCAGACGATCTTTGGCGGCAACATCACCATCTACACCGAGTTGTGCGAGCAGGCGCGCGAGGAGACCTATCGCGACATGGCCAAGCATGCGCGGATGCTCGGCGCCAACGCGATCATCGGCATGCGCTATGACGCTACCGATGTGATGACCGGGCTGACCGAGGTGCTCTGCTATGGCACGGCCGTGGTGGTCGAGCCGGTACGGGTGTAGCGTGCGATCGCGCATCGCCCCGTTGTACGCCGGCGCACTGGCAGGCCTGCCGCTTCCGGCGCTGGCGTCGGATTTCACCGGCATGCTCACCGGCATGACGCTGCTGCTGTTCGCACTCACGCTGATACTGCTGCTGCCCTTGCTGCTGTTCCGCCGGCATGCCTGGGTACGGTGGCCGGGTACGTTGCTGGGGGGCGGCGTACTGCTTGTCGGCGCTGGCACCGTGGGCGTGGATACCTGGCGGGTGGTGGCCCGGACCGGCGCGGATGATGCCCTGTCGGTGGGTACCGGCCTGCTGCTGTACCTGCTGCTTTGGCTGGCCATTGCCTACACCACGTACCGTCTTCATCGCGTGCCACCGCCAGCGGGGTCGGGCCCGCGCTGACGATACGCGCGACGTATCGCCACAGCACGCAACCGGTATTGGCGGTGCAACCCGTCGCTGCCCGATGCTGTACCGATGACGACATCCAATCAGGTTTCTTTCGCGGGCCAGGTGGGCCTGGTGACCGGCGCGGCCAGTGGGCTGGGGCTGGCCTACAGCCGGCTGCTGGCCCAACGTGGTGCACAGGTGGTGATGCACGACGTGGGTGCCGGGCTGGACGGCACGGGCCACGACCCGCAGCGGATTGCCCGCACGGTCGCACTGCTGCGCGAGGGCGGGCGGGGCGTGCATGCGGCACACGGCAGCATCGACACCCGCGCCAACTGCCAGGCCCTGGTCGCCGGCATCCTGCAGCGCCACGGTCGGCTGGATTTCATCATCCACAACGCCGGGTGGGTGGAGTACCAGCCCATCGAGGAACTGGACGATGATCACTTCGACCGCATGATGACGCTCGCCGCCAAGACACCGCTGTGGCTGGCCGAAGCCGCGTGGCCCTCGATGCAGGCCAACCGCCACGGTCGCATCGTGCTCACCACCTCCGACCGTGCGTTGTACCCGCAGTACGTGCAGAAGGGGCTGGCCGCCTATGCCGCGGCCAAGCTGGCGGCGGTGGGCATCGTCAACGTGCTGGCTGCCGAGGGTGCGCCGCATGGCATCGTGGTCAACGCGGTGTCGCCGGTGGCCAAGACCCGCATGTGGGGCGTGGAAGGCGAGCCGGACGAACTGCACCCGGATGCGGTGGCGCCGGGCGTGGCATTCCTGGTGTCCCCGGCGTGCGTGGACGGCGGCTGGATCCTGCGGGCCAGCAACGGCCAGTTCCATGCCACGCGCAGCACCGAGGCCGAGGGTGTGGCCTACCCGCGCGATCTGCGCGCGGTGCGTGCCGGCAGCATCGAAGACATCGCCGGGCAGTGGCCGTCCATTGCACCGACGGTGGCGGAATCGCGCTGACGGTCGCGCTGTGGCGGGATTCTTTACCGGTCCACCGAGGGTGACGGCGCGCGCTTCGCGCTCCAGCGGTGGATGTGCGGCGCGACGCGCTTACAGATAGGCGCGCAGGTGCTGGATAGTGCGGAACACATCGGTGATGGTCTCCAGCGCGTCACCGCGCATCAGGCGGCTGTTGTCCGGGGCGTCGGCACCGCTGGCAAGCAGCACGAACTGGTTGGCGGGGTCCGGCTGGTGGACCAGCCCGTAGAGTGCGCGTCGGTCCAGGTAGCTGTTTTCCGGAGTGCGCGAGGTGCCGCGCTCCGGCACGTTGGCCAGCCGTTCCAGGGTGGGCGGAGTGCGGTCCAGGCAGTCGTAGAACGCCACGACCGGCGCACCGTCGCTGATCTCCAGCACGTAGAGCGCGTGGTAGTGGTCATCCACCTGCATGGACGCAACGTCACCGGCGCGCCAGCGCGTGAGTGATTTCTGCAGGCCCGGGCGTCGCACCGGCATCACCGGTGCGCTTTTGAGCAGGCGGACGATGTCCGGGCTTTTGCGGTAGAAGTGGTCACTCAGTGCCACGGCCTTGTTCATGGCCTTGATCGCGGCAAGCGCCTTGGCCGTCAACGCAGGGGACTGGATGCCCTGTTGATGCAGGGCGGTGGCCAGGGCCAGCGCAGTGGTGTGGCGGTACAGCGGCGTGGCGACCGTGTCATCGCTGTCCAGGATGTGGTGCCAGCGCATCAACAGCGTGTCGACGACGCCCTCACCGATGGTCGCCTGGCTGTGTGCGGCAGGATCGGGACCGGAGCGCGCGCGCCGCACGCAGTGCTTCACGTCGCGTTCGATGGCATCCACAAGATCGCCGCCGGCGAGCTGCTGGAGAATGCTGCGATGGGTGATCGACATGAACGGCTCCGGTCCTTGGAAGGCCGGACAGCATAGCCCGCGCGCTGACCGGCGATGCTGTGCGGTTCAGCGGTTCAGCGGTTCAGCGGTACGCACGTAGCCAATGGAGGGTGCGGAACACGTCGCTGACGGTGTACAGCCCGTCGCGGCGAAGCAGGTGGCGGTTGTCCGGCCCTTCGGCGCCGCTGGCGAGCAGAACGAACTGGTTCGCCGGATCCGGTTGGTGGACCAGGCCGTACAGGGCCAGACGATGCAGGTAGTTGTCCTTCGGATCCGGCGAGGTGCCACGCGCCGGTAGCGTGGCCAGCACGTCCAGGGTGGGCGCGACAGGGCCGAGGTAGTCATAGAACTCCACCACCGGTGCGCCCTGGTTGGCGCTCAGCACGTAGAACGCATGGTACTGGCCGTCCACCTGCACCGAGGCGATGTCACCGGCGCGCCATTGGGTGAAGGACTTTTGCATGCCCGGGCGGCGCGCTGGCATCACCGGTTCGCTTTCCAACAGGCTGGCGATCTGCGCGCTCTTGCGGCGGAACTGATCGCTCAAGGCCCCCGCCTCGTTCAAGGCGCTGATCGCCGCGATGGCCTGGGCGGTCAGCGCGGCGGATGCGAACCCCTGCTGGTGCACTGCGGTGGCCAGCGCCAGTGCGGTGGTGTGGCGGTACTGCGGGGTGGCGATGCTGTCGTCGCTGTCCAGGATGCACTGCCAGCGCAGCATCACGGTGGCAATGACCTCCGCGCCGATCTCGGCCGGATCACGCGCAGCCTTGTCGGGGGAAAGACGCGCCCACAACGCGCAGCGCTTCACGTCAGATTCGATCGCCTCTACTCGTTCGCCGCCGGCCAAGAGGTTGAGCACGCTGCGGTGGGTGAGAGTCATGGCGGCCGTTCGGTATGCAGGCCGGACAGTTTAACGGGTGCGTTTGACCCAGGCGCGCACCGCCAGCGCTACCAGACCGGCGAAGATCAGCCACGACACCGCATCGAAGAGGCCATCGCCGAGCAACGCGCTGACCAGCCCCAGCAGGCTGGCTGCGGCGATCCAGGCCGGGGCGACGAACGGGCTGCGCGGGGCAGACGAGGGCCGGCTCATTCGGCCACTCCGGTACGTGCAGCGCGTTCGATCTCACTCACGCGCGCGTCGGTGTTGCCGCGCTTGAACCACAGGTACAGGCCGCTGATGAGCACGCCAATGGTGAGCAGGTCCAGCAGCGCCCAAAGGATCTTCAATGGCAGCTTGCCGTAATCACCGAAGTGCAGCGGCTGGCTGAGCAGCAGCACGCTCATGTAAAGCGGCAGTTGCGGCTGCGCGGTGAGCGCGCCGGTCTGCGCATCGATCAGCACCGGGCGGTACAGGCGTTCGGTGAGCGCACTGTTGCCCTGCATGAACACGCCATAGTGGTGGTTGCCGCTGTAGCCGGTGCCGGGGAAGCTGACGAACGCCGGGCGCATGCCCGGTTCCGCAGCGCGCGCGGTGTCCACCGCCGCCTGCAGCGAGGCCAGCGTGGTGGGGCGTGGCTGGCCGGCGTAGCGTGCGGCGAATTCGCCCAGCTGCTCGCCTTGCCACGCCTGTTCGAGCGGCTTGGCGACGGTGTTGATCGCCCCGGTGATGCCCACCACCAGCGCCCAGCCCAGGGTGACCACGCCCAGCACGTTGTGCAGGTCCAACCAGGCCAGACGACGGCTGCGCCCGGTGCGCAGGGTGCCGAACGGCTGCTTGCGCATGAACGGGCCGTAGAGCACCAGGCCGGAGATGATCGCCACGGCGAACAGCAGGCCCATCACGCCCATGAACAGCATGCCGGGCAGGCCCAGGAACAGGTCGGTGTGCAGGCGGTACAGGAAGTACATCACCCCTTCGTTGAACTGCGCGGCCGGCAGCACCTCGCCGCTGATCGCATGCAGCAGCGCGGTCTGCATCTGCGGGGGTGGGGTGTCGGCGCGGGCACCGGTGTTGACGTACACGGTAGGCGCGTCGGGGTCCCAGCCGACGAACAGCGGCACGTTGCCCGGGTACTGCGCCAGCGCGGTGCGCACCTGTGCATCGAGGTCACGTGCCGGGGCGGGATCGGCGGGGGCATCCACGTGCGGTTCGGCCAGGTGGGCGATCTCTTCGCCAAACACCAGCGGCAGGCCGGTCAGGCACAACAGCAGCAGGAACACGGTGCAGACCAGGCTGGTCCACTTGTGGACGAGGAACCAGGTTTTGAGGGTGGCACGTTGCATGGGGCTGGCGCAGGGCTGGCGGGGATGCGGGCGATGGTACGTGATGCGGCCGGAGCGGTCAGCGCCGCGCGCGTGTAGCAGGCGGCGACGGTGCGGCGCTGAACAGGTGCTCGGCCATGAAGTCGATGAATACCCGCAGGCGCGCGCTTGGCTGCCGCGTGCCCGGCCACAGCAGTGAGAACTGGCCGGGCTGCCGCGGGTGGTCGGGCAGCAGCGCCTGCAGCCGGCCGTCGGCCAGCGCGTCGGCGGCCAGGAAGTCGGGCATCCACGCCACGCCCAGACCCCCGATCGCGGCGGCGAGCAGGGCTTCCATGTTGTTGCAGGTCATCACCGTGGCCAGCGCGGCGCCGGCATCGCCATCGTGCCCGGGCAGCAACCACGGCTGCAGCTTGCCCGTGGTGGGGTAGCGGAAGCGCACCGCTGGATGCGTTGCCAGCTGCGCCAGCGTGGTCGGTTCTGCGTGCGCGTGCAGGTGCGCCGGCGCGGCGCACAGCACGAAGTGGAACGGTCCCAGGCGGCGCGCCATCAGGCTGGAATCGGCCAGTTCACCACTGCGGATCACCACGTCCAGCCCTTCGCTGACCACATCGACCAGGCGGTCGTTGAAGTCCAGCTCCAGCTGCACGTCCGGGTAGCGTTGCCGGAACAGCGGCAACAGCGGCAGCAGGAAGCGGTAGCCGATGGTGGGCAGGCCCACCCTCAGCAGGCCGCGGGGCGACTGCTGGCGCTGGGCCAGGTCGGCTTGCACATCGGACAGCTCATCCAACGCGCGTCGGCAGCGCTGCAGCAGCAGCTCGCCTTCTTCGGTGAGGTGCACCCGCCGCGTGGTGCGCTGGAACAGGCGCACGCCCAGCTGCTGCTCCAGGCGTGCAATGCGCTTGCCAACCGTGGAAGGCGACAGCCCGAGGCTGCGGGCAGCGCCGACGAAGCTGGCGGTTTCGGCGGTGCGGACGAAGGCTAGCAGGGCGGTCAGCGAATCCATGGGGCGATGATTGCGGAACAAACGTCCGTAATCAAATGCCATCGCGGGCGTTTTTGCTGGATAGACGCCGCTGTATCGTCAATTTCCCTTGTTGTCTGGATCCCCCATGTCTGTGTTGTCCTGTGATGAGCTGCGCCGCGATCCGCGCTGGGGCGTGCTGGCGGTGTGCCTGGTGGCGCTCGCGCTGCCGTTGTCCTTCTCGGCCGGTGCGGTGGCGGTGCCAGCGCTGGCCGGCCGGTTCCAGGGCGCGCCGAGCGCGCTGGCGTGGGTCACCAACGCCTTCATGCTCAGCTTCGGCAGCCTGTTGCTGGCCGCCGGGGGACTGGCCGACCGGTTCGGTCGTCGCCGGCTGTTCCTGTGCGGCAGCGCGGGCTTCGTGCTGGCAACGTTGGCGGTGTGCCTGGCCGCGGACCTGCGCGCGCTGGACCTGGCGCGCGGCCTGCAGGGTGTGGCCGCCGCCGCCGCATTGGCGTCGGGCAGTGCGGCGTTGGCGCAGCGTTTCCAAGGCCATGCGCGTACGCGGGTGTTCGCGCTGATGGGCACGATGTTCGGGGTGGGGCTGGCGCTGGGGCCGCTGCTGGCCGGCCTGCTGCTGCAGACGCTGGGCTGGCGCGCGGTGTTTGCCAGTGGTGGGGTGCTGGCGCTGGCAGGCTGGGCGCTGGCCTTGCGCCACCTGGACGAAAGCCGCGGCCCGCCGGCGCGTCTGGACGTGGCTGGCATGCTGTGCTTCAGCCTGATGCTGGCCGCGCTGACGGTGATGCTGCTGGTACTGGCCGAACACGGCGCGGGGGCGCCGCAGGTGATCGGCGCGGCGCTGGCCACGCTGCTGTTGTTGGTGCTGTTCGTGCGGGTGGAAGCGCGGGCGCGGCCGCCGCTGCTGGATCTGTCGCTGTTCGCGCAGCGCCGTTTCCTCGGCGTGCAGCTGCTGCCGGTGGCCACCTGCCTGGGGTATGTGGTGTTGCTGGTGGTGCTGCCACTCCACCTGCTCGGGGTGCAGGGTCAGTCGCCGACCCGGGTGGGCCTGCAGATGCTGGCGTTGTCGGCACCGATGCTGGTGCTGCCGATGCTGGCGGCCCGCTGGTCGCGGCAGGTGGGGGCGGCGCGGTTGTGTGTGGTGGGGCTGCTGGTCTGTGCGGCGGGCTTGTACTTGCTGTCCCGCCAGGTGCTGCACGCACCGCCCGCGCAGTGGTGGCCGGCATTGCTGCTGATTGGCGCGGGCACGGCGCTGCCGTGGGGGCTGATGGATGGTTTGTCGGTGAGCGTGGTGCCGGTGCAGCGCGCCGGCATGGCGGCGGGGATCTTCGGCACGGTGCGGGTGGCCGGGGAGGGCATTGCGCTGGCTGCGGTCACCGCGTTGCTGGCGATGCTGGTGGCGCAGCGGTTGGGTGTGGACGGCCGCTTGCCGGCCGCCACGCTGGCGCGGGCCGGTGCCTACCTGGCCACCGGGTCGCTGACCCAGGCCACGGCCCTGCTGCCGGGCCTGCCGCCGCAGGTGCTGCAGCAGGCCAGCAGCGAGGCGCTGGTGGCACTGCTGCGCGGGCTGGCCGTGCTCACCGCCGCCAGCGCGCTGCTGGTGCATGCGCTGCTGGGGCGGTCGCCGGCACCGGCGGCGGTCAGAACCGGTAGCTGATCGTGCCGGTGACCGTGCGCGGGTTGCCGGTGAAGCAGTCGCCGAAGTTGCGGCACGGCGCGAAGTACTTCTTGTCGGTGAGGTTGGTGATGTTCAGCGCCATGGTCCAGTCGGTGACCTGCACTTCGAACAGGCCGTCGATCAGCGTGTAGCTCGGCGTGCGGATGAAACCGCCGTAGCCGAGCGACTGGGTGTTGCCGACATAGCGGCCACCCACGCCCACGCGCAGGCGCGCGTCGGCATCGAGCTGGAAGCCCTTGGCGATCCACAGCGAAGTCAGCTCCTGCGGGGTGTCGTTGAGGCGCTGGTCCACTTCCATGGCGAAGTTGCTCTTGGTGACTTCGGCCTTGTTGCGCGCGTAGGCGGCGGTGACGGTGAGGTCGTTGGCGAAGGAGAACTGGCCTTCCAGCTCGACGCCCTTGGACTGGATTTCACCGGTCTGGATGACATTGAGCACGTTGTCCGGATCGTTGGTCTGCCGGTTGGTTTCGGTGATGCGGTAGACCGAGGCGGTGACGAGCATGGTGCGCGCCGGCTGCCACTTCACGCCGGCTTCGGTCTGGTGGCCCTGCATTGGCTTGAACGCGCGGCCGTACAGGTCCTGGCCGTTGACCGGCAGGAACGACTCGCTGTAGCTGATGTACGGCGAGACGCCCGCGCCGATGTCGCCGATCAGGCCGGCGCGGTAGGTGGTGGCGTTGTCGGTCTGGCTGGGCAGGCCTTCGGTCTTGCTGCGCGCATGGTCACGGCGCGCGCCGAGCACCAGCGAGACGCGGTCGGCCCAGCGGATCTGGTCCTGCACGTAGACGCCCAGCTGGGTGGTGCGCTGGTTGGGCAGGCGGTTCCAGCCGTTGATGGTGACGCCGGTGGAAACCGGTGCGTAGATGTCGATCGGCGTGGGCGTGGCATCCAGGCTCAGCGATTTTTCGCGGTAGTCGGTGTAGTCCACGCCAGCCAGCAGCAGGTGCTGGAACGCGCCGGTGGCCACGTCGAACTGCAGCGCGGTGTCGCTGGTCAGCACGCGCACGTCCGGGCGCACGCCGTAGGCGTTGCGGTTGACCACGCGCTTGTCGGCATCGATGAACGGGTCGGTCGGGTTGGTGTAGGTGTCCGGGTACAGCTCGCGGAACTCGGTCTTGCCGTCCAGGTAGCGCACCGAGGAGCGCAGGCTGACGGTGTCGCTGAAGGCGTGGTCGAACAGCGCGGTGAGGCTGTACACGCGCGAATCGAGCATGTCGAAGTCGTGGTCGCCGAGGAAGGTCGACGGGTCCAGGCGCGGCCGGCCGGCCGGTGCGTTCAAGGTGGCCACCACCGGCAGGAACTGCTGGCTGGAGGCGGTCTTGTCGTGCTGGTAGCTGGCCAGCAGGGTGAGGTTGCTGCGCTCGCCGCGCCAGCTGATGGAGGGGGCGATGTACACACGGTCGTCGTCGACGCCGTCGGTCTGCATGCCCGCATTGCGGACCAGGCCGACCACGCGGCCGGCCACGGTGCCGGCGTCGTTGAGGCTGCCGCCGATGTCGCCCTGGAACTGCTTGCGGTCGAAGTTGCCCAGCTGCACGCCCAGTTCGCCGCCGAGGTCGGTGAAGGTGGGGCGCTTGGTCATGGCGTTGATGATGCCGCCGGTGGCGCCGGCGCCGTACAGCACCGACGACGGGCCGCGCAGCACTTCCACCCGCTCCAGGCCATACACCTCGGTGCGGGCCATCGGGTTGAAGCCGTAGCTGCGGCGCAGGCCGTCCAGGTACTGCACCGGGTCCAGGCCGCGCACGGTGCTGCCGTCGCTGCGGGTATCCAGGCCGTAGGCGTCGGCGGTGACGCCGGCGCTGTAGCGCAGGGTTTCCTGCAGGTTGTGCGCGCCGCGGTCGCTGAACAGCTCGCCGGTCACCACGCTGATCGCCTGCGGGGTCTGGGTGAGCGGGGTGTCGGTCTTGGTGGCGGTGCTGGCGCGCTCGGCCACCACGGTCACCGCATCCAGGGTACGTGCAGCGCTGTTGTCCTGGGCCTGGGCGATGGCCGAGGCCAGCAGGGTGGGGGTGGCCAGCGACAACAGCAGCAGGGTGCGGGAACGGGGCAGGGCGGGCATCGGGGCGGTCCGGGCAGGCAGGTGGCGACGGATTATCCGGATGGCCTATTGCGAATACAAATGATTCTCAAACTGAACGGATTGGGCCTCGTCAGTGGAGCGCGTCGGCCACGCAGCGGATGCTTAACCAGGCACCGCCGTCCGGGCTGGCGTCGGTGCGCAGGCGGAACCCGTGAAGGCCGACGATCGCTGCCACGATCGACAGGCCCAGCCCGAAGCCTTCGCCATGCCCGGCCTCGGCGCCGCCGCGGAAGAAGCGCTGGTAGACCAGGGCGCGGTCCTGCGGCGCGATGCCCGGGCCGTTGTCGATGACATCGATGCGGGTGGCGCCGCCGTCGTCCACCGCCCGCAGCAGGATGCGTCCGTGTTCGGGGGTGAAGCGCAACGCGTTGGACAGCAGGTTGGCCAGCGCTTCGAACAGCAACTCGCGGTCGCCGCTGACCGGCGCCAGTGACGGTGCGATCTCCAGCGCCAGCACCTGCTGCTTTTCTTCGGCCAGCGGCAGGTAGAACTGATGCACTTCCTGCAGCAGGTCGGCCACGTCGATGTCGACGAACGCCGAGCGGCGCTGGTGGCTTTCCAGCTCGGACACGCGCAGCAGCGCGGCAAAACGCGCCATCAGCAGGTCGGTCTCCAGCAGTGCCTTGTCGATCTGCTCGGTGTGCGGATCGTCTTCGCCCAGTTCGACCCGGGTGCGGTACAGGTGCGCGCGCAGGCGGGTGAGCGGGGTGCGCAGGTCGTGGGCGATGCTGTCGCATACTCCCTTGACCTCGGTCATCAGCTGCTCGATGCGCTCGAGCATGGCGTTGACGATGCTGGACAGGCGGTCGATCTCGTCCGGGCGCCCGGACACCGGCAGGCGCTGGCCGAGGTCGCCGGCCATGATCCGGCGGGTGGCCGCCTCGACCTGCTGGATGCGCTTGAGCGGCCGACGGCGCAGCAGGTGCCAGCCGGCCAGGCCGGGGATCACGGTCAGGCACACGCCCCACAGCAGCGCATCGAGGATGATGCTGTTGACCGCGCTGAGCTTGCCGCTCTGCCGCACGAACACCAGCAGCCGCCCATCGTGGGTGTTCACGCCCAGTGCGCGCCCGGGCTCACGGCGCGTCCCGGTCGCCAGCTGCCAGCCGTCCACCGGGTGCGCGCGGCCATCGATGCGCAGGGCGTCGGGCAGGGCCACCAGGGGCCCGGCCAGCGGCTGACCGCTGCGGCTGAACAGGCCGTAGGCGTAGGTGCCGTGGAGGTCGTAGCGCAGGCTGTCGCGCAGGGCGTCGTCCAGCGCCTGGCCCTCGAATTTTTCGAACAGGTGCGCGCGCTGCAGCAGGCCCGATTCAGACAGCTCGTTGAGGTACTCGGACACGCGCCAGTACATCACCCCGAGCAGGATGCTGGACCAGGCCACGAACAACAGGCAGTACAGCCCCAGGAGGCGGCTGCTGGAGGAGCGCCACTGGTCAGACATGTTCGTCCAGGACATAGCCGGTGCCGCGCACGGTCTTGATCGGCTGCGGGCGACCGGGCTGTTCGATGCGCTTGCGCAGGCGCCCGATGTGCACGTCGATCAGGTTGGTACCGGGGTCGAAATGGTAGCCCCACACTTCCTGGAACAGCATGCTGCGGGTGACCACCTGGCCGGCGTTGCGGACCAGGAATTCCAGCAGTTTGAACTCGGTCGGCAGCAGGCTGATCTCCTCGCCGGCGCGGCGCGCCGAGCGGGTCATCAGGTCCAGTTCGAGGTCGCCTGCGCGCAGCACGCTGTCGAGCACGCCGGCCTGGCCGTGGCGACGGATCAGCACTTCCACCCGCGCGGACATCTCGTCGGAGGCGAACGGCTTGGTCAGGTAGTCGTCGCCGCCGGCGCGCAGGCCACGCACGCGTTCATCCACATCCGACAGGGCGCTGATCATCAGCACCGGGGTGGTGATGCCGTCGCGGCGCAGGCGGGTGACCAGGGTCAAGCCGTCGATGCCGGGCAGCATCCGGTCCAGGGTGATCACCGCGTAGTCGCCCACCCGTGCCAGCGCCAGGCCGGTGCCACCGTCAGCGGCCAGGTCCACCTCGAAGCCGTGGCTGCGCAGCTCGGTGGCGATTTCCTCCGCGGTGACGAGATCGTCCTCGATGGTGAGTACGCGCGGCATGGGCCAGTGTGGGATACGGGGACCTGCGCATCCTCGCAACCGTGGGCGGGCAGGGCAAATGAAAAATGTTTCATGCGTTTTTCGCAGGCCGGCAGCGCCGGGTCTTCTATATTCAGGCCCCAGCGCTCCCCCACGCCTGGAACCGGCTCCCCGATGATCGACCTGCTTCGCCCTGCCCGCCGCCGTGCGTGGCTGCCCCGACCCTGCCCGATGGCGCTGCTGCTGGCCGTGGCCGGCCTGCTGGGCGGCTGCGGCAAGGACGCGCCCAAGGCGGCACCGGCCGCGCCGGAGGTGAGCGTGCTGACCCTGCAGGCCCAACCGCTGGCACTGGAGCAGGAGCTGCCGGGGCGCACCGTGGCCTCGCAGGAATCGGAAGTGCGCCCACAGGTGGACGGGGTACTGGTGGCGCGGTTGTTCGAGCAGGGCCAGATGGTGCGGGCCGGGCAACCGTTGTTCCAGATCGAACCGGCGCTGTACCAGGCCGCGCTGAACGAGGCGCAGGCCAACCTGAAGACCGCCGAGGCCACGGCGGTGGCCGCGCGCCTGCGCGCGCAGCGGCTGCAGGCGCTGGGCAAGGACCAGCTGGCCGCGCGCCAGGACGTGGACGACGCCATTGCCAGTGGTCAGCAGGCGGCCGCGGCGGTGCAGGCCGCACAGGCCGCCCGCGATACCGCACGCACCCGGCTGGGCTTCGCCACGGTTACCGCGCCGATCGCCGGCCGCATCGGCCGCGCGCTGTTCACCCCGGGCGCGCTGGTCACCTCCGGCCAGGCCGAACCGCTGGCGCGGATCCAGCAGGTGGACCCGATGAACGTGGATATCACCCAGTCCAGCAACGAATACCTGGCGCTGCGCCGGGCGATCGCCGAGGGCGGCGTGCAGGCCAGTACTGCGCCGGTGCGGCTGCGCCTGTCCGACGGCACCGAGTACCCGCTGCCGGGCACGCTGGAATTTGCCGACATCGATGTGGAACAGGCCACCGGCAGCATCACCCTGCGCGCGCAGTTCCCCAATCCGGACGGCCAGCTGCTGCCGGGCATGTACGTACGCGGCCAGGTGGGCCAGGGCATCCGCCAGCAGGCGCTGCTGGTGCCCCAGGCGGCGGTGGATCGCAGCCCCAAGGGCGAGGCGCAGGCGTGGGTGGTGGACGCCGACGGCAAGGCGCGGTTGCGCGTGTTCCGCACCGCCCGCGCGGTGGGCAACCAATGGCTGGTGCTGGATGGCATCGCGGCCGGCGAACGGGTGGTGGTGGCCGGCGCACAGGGCCTGGCCGACGGCATGCCGGTGCGGGTGACGCCTGCCGCCGCCCCCGCCGGGAAGGGCTGAGCGCATGCTGCCGCGGTTTTTCATCCATCGCCCGGTATTCGCCTGGGTGCTGGCGATCTGCATCATGGCGCTGGGCGCGATTGCGGTAACCCAGCTGCCGGTGGAGCAGTATCCGGACATCGCCCCACCGCAGGTCAACATCACCGCCAACTACACCGGGGCCTCGGCGCAGACCGTGGAAGACAGCGTCACCCAGGTGATCGAACAGCAGATCAAGGGCATCGACCACCTGCTGTATTTTTCTTCCACCAGTTCGTCCTCGGGCCAGGCGCGGATCACGGTCACCTTCGACCAGCGCGCGAACCCGGACATCGCCCAGGTGCAGGTGCAGAACAGCGTCAACCAGGCCATCAACCGCTTGCCGCAGGAAGTGCAGCAGCAGGGCGTGACGGTGGCCAAGTCGCAGGGCGATGCGTTGATGGTGGTGTCGCTGTATGACACCAGTCGGCGCATGGAGCGGGTGGACGTGTCCGACTTCCTGGTGAGCAACGTACAGGACCCGATCAGCCGCATTCCGGGCGTGGGCGAGATCAACGTGTTTGGTGCGCAGTACGCCATGCGCATCTGGCTGGACCCGCACAAGCTGCGTGCCTTCAATCTGATGCCCGCCGATGTGCGCAGCGCCATCGAAGCGCAGAATACGCAGGTGACTGCCGGTGAACTCGGCGCGTTGCCGGCCGCGCCCACGCAGAGCCTCACGGCCACGGTCACCGCGCAGTCGCGCCTGCAGACCCCCGAGCAGTTCCGCGCGATCATCCTGCGCACCCTGCCCAGTGGGGCGGCGGTGCACCTGGAGGATGTGGCGCGGGTGGAGATCGGTGCGGAAAACTACCAGACCAGCAGCTACCTCAACGGCTATCCGGCGGCCGGCTTTTCGGTAACGCTGGCCTCCGGCGCGAACGCGCTGGAAACCGCCGACGCGGTACGCGCCACCATCGAGAAACTGCGCCCGGGCTTCCCACCTGGCGTGCAGGTGGCGTACCCGCGTGACAGCACGCCGTTCGTGCGGGTCTCCATCGAAGGGGTGATCCACACGCTCATCGAGGCCATCGTGCTGGTGGTGATCGTGATGTTCCTGTTCCTGCAGAACGTGCGCGCCACGCTGATCCCGGCGATCACCGTGCCGGTGGTGCTGCTGGGCACGTTCGGGGTGCTGGCGGTGGCCGGGTTCACCATCAACACGCTCACCCTGTTTGCGATGGTGCTGGCGATCGGGCTGCTGGTGGACGATGCGATCGTGGTGGTGGAAAACGTGGAGCGCATCATCCACGAGGAACACCTGCCGCCGCGCGAGGCCACTGAAAAATCCATGGGCGAGATCACCGGTGCGCTGGTCGGCATCACCGTGGTGCTGGGCGCGGTGTTCCTGCCGATGGCCCTGTTCGGCGGCTCTACCGGCATCATCTACCGGCAGTTCTCGATCACCATCGCCTCGGCGATGGCGCTGTCGGCGCTGGTCGCACTGACCTTGACCCCGGCGCTGTGCGCCACGCTGCTCAAACCGTCCGCCGCACAGAAACCCCCTGGCCGTTTCTTCGCCTGGTTCAACCGCGGCGTGGAGCGCAGCCAGGACGCTTACCGGCATCGGCTGGCCGGCGTGGTCGCCGCGCCCAGGCGCTGGATGGCGTTCTACCTGCTGGTGATCGTGGCCATGGTGGCCCTGTATGCGCGCATGCCCACCGGCTTTCTGCCGGTGGAAGACCAGGGCCAGGTGATGTTCCAGTTTTCCACCCCGGAAGGCACGCCGATGGCGCGCACCGAGGCGCTGGGCGCGCAGATCAGCCAGTACTTCATGCAGAACGAACAGCAGAATCTGGAGGCGGCGTTCGTGGTGGTGGGGCGCAACAATGCCGGCACCGGGCAGAACGCCGGGCAGGGCTTCCTCGCGCTCAAGCCGTGGGGCGAGCGCGATGCCGACAACACGGCCGCGGCGATCATCGCGCGTGCCAACAAGCACTTCCGTGGCCTGGCCGATGCGAAGGTGAACGTGCTGGCGCCGCCGGCGGTGCGCGGGCTGGGCCAGTCCAGCGGTTTCGAACTGTGGCTGCAGGACAGCAGCGCGGCCGGGCGCGCTGCACTGCAGGCGGCGCAGCAGCGGGTGGTGGGCGCGGCCAACCAGGACGACGGGCTCAGCTCGGTGCGCCTGAACGGGCTGGGCGACAAGGCCGAGCTGCACCTGGACATCGACCACGCCCAGGCCAGCGCGCTGGGGCTGGCGCAGGCCGACATCAACAGCACCCTGGCCGCGGCCTGGGGCGGCACTTACGTCAACGACTTCCTCGACCGTGGCCGGGTCAAGCGCGTCTACCTGCAGGGCGACCAGCCCTACCGCAGCGTGCCCGACGACATCGGCCAGTGGTACGTGCGCGGCAGCGACGGGCAGATGGCCTCCTTCGCCAGTTTCGCCAGCAGCCACTGGGCGCGCGGCCCGCAACTGCAGCAGCGCTTCAACGGCCTGCCGGCAATGGAGATCCAGGGCAGCGCTGCCGAAGGACGCAGTTCCGGCGAGGCGATGCAGCGCATGCAGGCGCTGGTGGCCGCCGAGCCCGGCTTCGAACTGCAATGGAGCGGGTTGTCCTACCAGGAGCAGCTGTCGAGCAACCAGACGCTGTGGCTGTACGCGGCGTCGATCGCTTTCATCTTCCTGTGCCTGGCCGCGCTCTACGAGAGCTGGACGGTGCCGGTGGCCGTGCTGCTGGTGATTCCGCTGGGCGTGCTGGGCACCGTGCTGGCCACCACGGCTGCAGGCTTCGTCAACGACATCTACTTCCAGGTGGGGCTGTTGACCACGATCGGGCTGTCGGCCAAGAACGCGATCCTGATCGTGGAGTTCGCCGAGGCGCGCTACCGGGCCGGCAGTTCGGCGGTGGACGCGGCGCTGCAGGGCGCACGGCTGCGGCTGCGGCCGATCGTGATGACCTCGCTGGCCTTCATCGCCGGCGTGATTCCGCTGGCGTTGGCCACCGGGGCCGGCGCGGTGAGCCGGCGCGAGATCGGGATGAGCGTGATCGGCGGGATGCTGTCGGGCACGTTGCTGGCGATCGTGCTGGTGCCGCTGTTCTTCGTGCTGGTGCGGCGCGCAGGCAAGGCGCGACCGGTCGCATAGCAGCGGCGCGGCGATCGTCACATGGTTGTCGTGCCGGCCTCACCTGGCCTATGCCGGGGCGTCGGTAGCGTAGGTCGTCCGTCCCCCACGGAGATCTGCCATGTGGTTGCTCGACCGTCTCTGGCCCGCCCGCCCCGTTGCCGCTGCGTCGCCGCCGTCACCGCCGGCCGAGGCCAGTCCGCGGCGCGCAGCGTTCAAGCGCCCGCTACGGGCGGGACGCACCCGCATGGCGCCGTGGCAGAAAGTGGCACCGCCACCACGGCGGCGCGGTCACTGAGCCGGCAACCGGTCGGCGGGGTGGTTCACCCCGTCGTTGACCGGTACCTCACCCAGCGCATACGGGTTGATCCCGTCAAGGCAGCCCAGGTTGTATCCGTACTCGTCCGGCGACGAGCGGCGCTGGTGGTGGGTATGGATCCCGCAGGTGCCGCAGAACCAGTGCCGCGCCACGTGCGTGTTGAACTGGTACAGGCGCAGCGCGTCCGCTCCCTCGATCACGTCCAGGTCGGCCAGCTTGGCCGACCCGACGATGGCGCCCTTGCGCCGGCACAGCGAACAGTCGCAGCGCCGGGGCGACAGCACCCCATCGGGCAGGTGCAGGCGCAGCACCACCGCACCGCAGTGGCAACGCGCCAGGTGATGGCGCTGGATCGGCACTCCGCCGATGGACTTCAAACCCGGCATGACAGCGGCCTCCTGGCCAAGTGACGTCGGGCAGAGTATGCCGCGCCGCCAAGCTGAACAGGCGGCCATATCCCGCGCACGGCGGTTATGGCTAACTAGCGCCCCAACCAACGATGGAACGACGCGTGAAGAAGGCAGGACGATGGGGGCTGGCGCTGCTGATGCTGGTCGCAGCGCTATGGGTCACCGGCATGCTGGCCTACCAGTTGCCCGGGCCGGGCTGGGTTCGCGCGGCGGCGATCGTGGTCTGGGCCGGGTTCGCGTTGACCGCCGTGGTGGCCGTGGCGCGGGCGCGCGCCGGGCGCTGGCCCGGTGCGCTGTACGTGGCCAGCCTGGTCGCATGCGGGGTCTGGTGGTTGCTGCTCACCCCGCGCCAGGATCGGGTCTGGGCCGACGACGTGGCCCAACGGCTGAAGGTGGTGGCCTTCGATGGCCGCCACGTGGTGCTGGACAACGTGCGCGATTTCACCTGGCGCAGCGAGGACGATCACGACGTGCGCTGGGTGCGCCGCAGCTACGACTTGGACCAGCTGCGCTCGGCCGACCTGGTGATGTCCTACTGGATGGGGCCGATGATTGCCCACACCCTGGTGTCCTTCGGCTTCGCCGACGGGCGCCAGCTGGTGTTCTCGCTGGAGATCCGCAAGGAGCGCGGCGAGTCGTTCTCCGCGCTGGGCGGCTTCTTCCGCAAGTTCGAGATGACCCTGGTGGCCGCCGAGGAAACCGACATCATCCGCGTGCGCAGCAACGTGCGCGGCGAGGACGTGTACCTGTACCGCCTGCACGGCATGACCGGTGAACAGCTCAAGGGCCTGTTCGCGTCCTACCTGGGCGAGGCGCGCAAGCTTGATGCCGCCCCGGCGTTCTACAACACCCTCACCAGCAACTGCACCACCATCGTCTACGAGCTTGCCAGGCAGATCGCGCCGGGCCTGCCGCTGGACTATCGCCTGCTGGTCTCCGGTTATTTCGCCGAGTACGCGCGCGATCTGGGCGTGCTGGTGCCCGGGGTGGATTTCGCCACACTCAAGGCCCGCGGCCGCATCACCGATCGCGCCCGTGCGGCCGGCGATGCCCCTGATTTCTCCCGACGGATCCGCCAGGGCATGCCCGGCGTCGAGCAAGGAAACGTTCCATGATGGCTGTATCTCCCGGCGTACGGCGCCGCCTGCTGCCGCTGCTGGCCGGCGTGATGGCGTTGCTGCTGTCCAGTGGCTGCGCGATGGTGACCATGAAGCAGGTCGCACCGACCGACTACCTGGCCACCAAGCGCGGCGACGTGCTCACCTCGGGCAAGCTCAGTGCCGCCTCGCAGGAAACCCTGAGCGTGATCGGGCTGGACGAGGCGCTGTGCGCCAAGGACG
Source organism: Stenotrophomonas maltophilia (assembly GCA_002435595.1). Classification (GTDB taxonomy): domain Bacteria; phylum Pseudomonadota; class Gammaproteobacteria; order Xanthomonadales; family Xanthomonadaceae; genus Stenotrophomonas; species Stenotrophomonas maltophilia_AC. The sequence continues at coordinate 2,494 of DJBL01000158.1, read as the reverse complement.
TTGTGAGTTGCCAGAAGACGTTGGAAGAGACCAGCGTGCTGCCCGAGGAACAGCGCCTGTCGGCATTGTCCGAGCTGTGGGTCAAGACGGCGCTGGGGCTCAGCCCCAAGCCCAAGGACCGCGACAAGCATCCGCTCGGCGATGCGGCGCTGGACGCCTGGCTGGAGGCGGCGCGCTACGCCTACGCCTACCTGTTCTTCAGCGGTCGCACGCCGTCTGAGCGGGCCTTCGAGGACCGCCAGACCCAGGTGCGCGATTACTACAACTACGCGGCCGAGCAGACCGCGGCGGTGGTGTTCAAGCGCGCGCGGGAGAGTGCGCTGGAAGGGGAGGACTACAACGCGCCGGTGGCCGGCGAGCGCTGGACGCTCACCTCGGACTTCGACGAGCTGCGCATGTCGAGCATTCCCACCAGCATGGTCTCGGCGTCCTCGGTGAGCTTTGCCGGCCTGCGCAGCACCTACCGCCGCGATGGCTTCGGCGCCGAGCTGGTGGTGATGATGGACCCGCCCAAGCTGGCGACCGCGGTGGACGGGGAGAAGGTGCAGATTCCGCAATACAGCGAGATGTCGGCGATCAATGCCACCGCGCTGCTGCGTTTCAAGGGCGACACCCTGCAGCAGGTGCTGGACACCACCCAGGTGTTGTTCGACGTGTACTCGCCCGAATCCACCGAAAGCGTGGACCTGCACGGGGAAAAGGTGCCGCTGGCCGGCAACTTCACCGCGGCCTACGGCATGTGGCTGGCGCAGTCGGGCTTTGCCACCCAGTCGCTGCGCACGCTGTTCGGGCTCAGCGAGGGCATCGGCGAGCCGCACATGTACCTGATGCAGCCGTGGGATCCCAACCGCCGCATCATCTTCATGCTGCACGGCCTGGGCAGCAGCCCGGAAGCCTGGGTCAACGTGGCCAATGAAATCATGGGCGACCCCGAACTGCGCCGCCAGTTCCAGGTGTGGCAGGTCTACTACCCCACCAATGCGCCGATCGCGTTGAACCGGTTCGAGATCAACCAGGCGTTCAACAACACCCTCAAGCACTTCGATCCCACCGGCAGCAGCCCGGCATCGAAGGATATGGTGTTCATCGGCCACAGCATGGGCGGTGTGCTGGCGCGCCTGCTGGTGACCTCGTCGGGCGATGTGCTGTGGAACGATCTGCTGGCCAATTACGACCTCAAGGGTGAGCGCCTGAAGCGGGTGCAGGCCAAGCTCGGGCCGCTGCTGCACTTCAACGCCGAGCCCAACGTGGAGCGCGCCATCTTCATCGCCGCCCCGCACAAGGGCACCGACATCGCCGGCAACCGCCTGGGCCGCCTGATCGGGCGCCTGGTGCGCCTGCCGATCACCCTGCTGGGCAAGTTCGAGGACGTGTTCCAGACCCTGCAGCAGGCCGAGGCGCAGTCGGCGCAGCCGACCAAGCTGCAGATCCCCAACAGCATCGACAACCTCAAGGCCAGCGATCCGTTCGTCAAGGCCGCCGGTGCGCTGCCGATCATGCCGGGGCTGAAGTACCACTCCATCATCGCCCAGCGCAAACCCGAGGTGCCGTTGCTGCAGTCCGATGATGGCCTGGTGCCGTACTGGAGCGCCCACCTGGACGGGGCGGTATCGGAGAAGGTGATCATCTCCGGGCACAGCGTGCAGGAAACCCCGCAGGCGGTACTGGAGATCCGCCGCATCCTGCGCGAAGACCTGAAGGAAGTGGGCCAGCGGCAGCGCTGACGGGCGCGCTCAGATCCGACGCGCCACCAGCACGCTCACCACCGCCAGCACCAGCATGATGGCGTAGGTGAGCAGGTAGCCCATGACCACATCGCCCTGCAGGAACAGGGCGAACAGCGAGCCGGAGATGGCCAGCGTGGTAGCCACGCCCAGCGCCTCGCTCAACTGCAGGGCCGAGGTGTTGGCGCCCTGCTGCTCCGGCGGTGACAGCGACAGCGTCAGCACCGACAGGCTCGGGTAGATCAGCCCCATGCCCAGGCCGGTGAGCGTCCAGCCGGCCAGTGCCAGCCACAGTGGCACGCCGGGCTGCAGCGCCAGCGCGGTGACCAGGATGCCCGCGCACATCATCAATGCGCCGGACTGCAGCAGCTGCCGGCGCGACCAGCCGCGCTGCTGGTGGCCCTGCAGCCACGACCCACTGAACCAGCCCAGCGCACCCAGGCTCAGGGCCACCCCGGCCAGCAGCGGGCTCAGGCCGCGTTCGCGTTGCAGCAGCAACGGCAGGAACGCCTCGCAACCGAAGAATGCCGACGCGGCGATGCCGCGCAGCGCGATCACGCTGGGCAGGCCCCGGCGCAGACGCAGCGTGCCGGCCGGCAGCAGTTTCCAGCTGCACAACGCCAGCAGGGCCAGGGCGGGCACCAGCATCGCCAGTGCCGGCCAGCCCTGTTGCTGGCCGCCCACGTACAGCAGCAGCGCACCGGCCGCGCCGCCGATCGCCCAGCGCACCACCGTGGCCTCGCCGTGCGCCGGCCCTGCGGGCAGATCGG
>DJBL01000159.1 GCA_002435595.1 Stenotrophomonas maltophilia | reverse complement strand
CCGCAGGCCCGGCGCCGCCGTGCGGTGCCGCGCGCCGCGCGCCCTGACCTTCGACACGGGAGCGCCAGCCAGCCCGTGTGATAGCGTCCGGGGCTTATGACCGCCTGGAGCTGCAATGTCCAAAATCGCTTCGGCCTGCCTGATGGCCGGCCTGATCACCGCTGCTGGGGCGGGTACCGCCATGGCCGCTGAGACCCCCGCCGATCCGTACGCGTGGCTGGAAGACGTCACCGGCGAAATATCGCTGGACTGGGTCAAGCAGCAGAACGCCAAGTCCGAGGGCCGCCTGGCCCAGACCCCGGCGTTCAAGCAGATGGAAGCCAGCATCCGCGAGGTGCTCGACTCGGACGCCAAGATTCCCGGCGTGCAGAAGATCGGCGATTACTACTACAACTTCTGGAAGGACAAGCAGCACGAACGCGGCCTGTGGCGCCGCACCACGCTGGCCGAGTACCGCAAGGCCTCGCCCACGTGGGAAACCGTGCTCGACCTGGATGCGCTGAACAAGGCCGAAGGGGAGAACTGGGTCTGGCACGGCGCCGACTGCCTGCGCCCGGACTATTCGCGTTGCCTGATCGCGCTGTCGCGCGGCGGCGCCGATGCCGATGTCACCCGCGAATTCGACCTGGCCAACAAGACCTGGATCAAGGACGGCTTCTTCCGCCCCGAATCCAAGGGCGGGCTGAACTGGATCGACCGCGACACGGTGTTTGTGTACACCGATTTCGGCACCGGCACGATGACCACCTCCGGCTATCCGCGGGTGGCCAAGCTGTGGAAGCGCGGCACGCCGATGGCGAGCGCCAGCGTGGTCTACGAAGGCAAGCCCGAAGACATGTACATCGCGGCCATGCACGATGACACCCCCGGCTACGAGCGCAACCTGGTCAGCCGCACGCTGGCCTTCTACAACAACGAGATCTACCTGCGGGCCGACGACGGCACGCTGACCAAGATCGACGCGCCGAACTCGGCCGAGAAGGGCCTGCACAAGCAGTGGCTGACCCTGGAGCTGCGTGATGCGTGGACGGTGGGCGGCAAGACCTACACCGCCGGTTCGCTGCTGGTCACCAAACTGGACGATTACCTGGCCGGCAAGCGCGACTTCGAGGTGCTGTTCGCGCCCACCGAGACCACCTCGCTGGCCGGCAGCAGCTGGACGAAGAACCATCTGGTGCTCAACGTGCTGGACGACGTCAAAAGCCGCCTGAGCGTGTTGACCCCGGGCGAGGGCGGCTGGAAGAAGAGCGAGTTCACCGGCGCGCCGGCGTTCGGCACGGTGGCGGTGGGCGCGGTCGATGCCGATGACAGCGATGCGGTGTGGATGACGGTCACCGACTACCTGACCCCGACCACCCTGGCGCTGGCCGAGATCGGCAGGCAGCCGGAGGTGCTCAAGACCATGCCGGCGTTCTTCAATGCCGAAGGCAAGGTGATCGAGCAGCACTTCGCCACCAGCAAGGACGGCACGCGCGTGCCGTACTTCGTGGTGCACGCCAAGGACATGAAGCGCGACGGCAGCAACCCGACCCTGCTGTACGGCTACGGTGGCTTCGAGATCTCGCTGACCCCGTCGTACTCGGGCGGGATGGGCCGGGCGTGGCTGGAGAAGGGCGGGGTGTACGTGGTCGCCAACATCCGCGGCGGCGGCGAGTACGGCCCGCGCTGGCACCAGGCGGCGCTGAAGCAGAACCGCCACAAGGCCTATGAGGACATGGCGGCGGTGGCCCGCGACCTGGTCAGCCGCAAGATCACCTCGGCCAGGCACCTGGGCGTGCAGGGCGGCAGCAACGGTGGCCTGCTCACCGGCAACATGCTCACCCAGTACCCGGAGCTGTTCGGGGCGGTGGTGGTGCAGGTGCCGCTGCTGGACATGAAGCGCTACAGCCACCTGCTGGCAGGCGCGTCGTGGATGGCGGAGTACGGCAACCCGGACACGGCGGACTGGGAATACATCCAGACCTTCTCGCCGTACCACCTGTTCGATGCGAAGAAGACCTACCCGCCGGTGTTGTTCACGACATCCACGCGTGACGACCGGGTGCATCCGGGCCATGCTCGCAAGATGGCCGCGAAGATGATCGAGGCGGGCAAGGACGTGACCTACTACGAGAACATCGAAGGCGGTCACGGCGGCGCAGCCAACAATGCGCAGGCCGCGCACATGTCGGCGCTGGCCTATAGCTTCCTCTGGGAGCAGTTGCGGTAGAGTCGAGCGTTGCTCGACGGCTGGGATGCCCCATCGGCCCGGTAGCCGCAGGAAATCACCGAAGGCCGCTTCGGTCCGCCTCCGGGTGGTGGGGCGTCAGGTTGGCTCCACCCCAGTTTCAGCGCCACGCAGCAATGCGTGGCGTTTTTTTTGGTTGTTCGCCGTCGGCCGGTTTCAGGTGCGGGGGGCGAAGGCGGCGAGTGCGTGCGTCTGCTGGCTGCCTCGGTACGGGTGGCTCCTTGCTCTGCCGCGTCTGCATGGCCATCGGTCAACTGTATGGCCCCGCAAACCCCCACAGCCCCGCCCAGCGCGAAGGTTCGCAGACGATGGTGCTTTTGCCGCTATTGCCGCTTTCGCACTTTTCCCTGCCGCGTCCAGCGCCTCACCGCACCCACGTCTCCAGCCCACGCCGGATGCGTGCCACGGCTTCCTCCAGGCGCGGTACTTCCTGTGTATAGGCCAGCCGCACATGCTGGTTGGCGCGGTAGTGCCCGAAGTCCAGGCCGGGTGTAAACGCCACGTGCTGGGTTTCCAGGAAATGCGCGCAGAACGCCTGCGCGTCATCGGTGAACGCGCTCACGTCGCAGTACAGATAGAAGGCGCCTTCGGGCTCGACCTCGATGCGGAAGCCCAGGGCGCGCAGCGCCGGCAGCAGGTAGTCGCGGCGCTCGCCGAAAGCGGCGCGGCGTTGTTCGAAGATGGCCATGCTCTGCGGGGTGAAGCAGGCCAGCGCCGCATGCTGGGCAATGCTGGAGGCGCTGATGTACAGGTTCTGCGCCAGCTTCTCCAGCTCGGGCACCGCCTGCGGTGGTGCCACCAGCCAGCCCAGCCGCCAGCCGGTCATCCCGTAGTACTTGGAGAAGCTGTTGAGCACGAATGCCTCATCATCCACCTGCAGCACGCTGGTCGCGTCCATGCCGTAGGTGAGGCCGTGGTAGATCTCATCCACCACCAGGTGGCCACCGCGCGCCTTCAACGAGTGCGACAGCCCGGCCAGCTGCGGCGCCGACAGCACCGTGCCGGTCGGGTTGGCCGGCGAGGCCACCAGCGCGCCCACGCTGTCCGCGTTCCAGTGCCGGTCGATCAGGTCGGGGGTGAGCTGGTAGGCGGTCTGCGGGTCCACCGGGACCAGCTGCGCGGCGCCTTCCACCAGTCGCAGGAAGTGACGGTTGCAGGGGTACCCCGGATCGGCCAGCAGCCAGTGCCTGCCCGGGTCCACCAGCAGGCTGCTGGCCAGCAGCAGTGCGCCCGAGCCGCCGGGCGTGACCAGGATACGCTCCGGATCGATCCGCACCTGGTAACGCTGCTGGTAGAACCCGGCGATGGCCTCGCGCAGCGCGGGCAGCCCGCGCGCGGCGGTGTAGCGGGTGTGGCCGGCGGCCAGGGCGGCCTGGCCGGCCTGCACGATCGGCGCGGCCGTGGTGAAGTCCGGTTCCCCGATCTCCAGGTGGATGACATCGTGGCCTGCCTGCTCCAGCGCCTGCGCGCGGGCCAGCAGCGACATCACGTGGAACGGTTCGATTTCCTGGCTGCGGCGACTGTAGCCCGCCGTGGGCGTGGGGGTGCTCATGCTGCCGATGATAGGCGCTAGACCTTCGGCAGGCTTGCCGCCACCGCCACGCCCGCCCAGACTGGGCCGGCCATGGACGCCATTGCATTCCCCCGAAAGGAACCTTATCTCGTGAAACCCGCCCTCTGTTTACTGGTTGCCAGCCTGATGACCTCCAACGTGCATGCCGCCCCCGCGCTGACCCCGCCTGACGCCGAGAAGCATCCGCACACGGTCCGGGCGCCGTTCGGGGCCACCCGCAACGATGACTATTACTGGTTGCGCGACGACAAGCGCGAAGCGCCGAAGATGCTGGCCTACCTGAACGCGGAGAACGCGTACACCGACCAGGTGATGGCGCCGCTCAAGCCGCTCGAGGACACCCTGTACAAGGAAATCGTCGCGCGCATCAAGCAGGACGACGCCAGCGTCCCCGCGCGTGATCGCGGTTACTGGTACTACACCCGTTTCGAGACCGGCAAGGACTACCCGATCCAGGCGCGCCGCAAGGGCAGCATGGATGCACCGGAAGAGATCCTGCTCGACGTCAACGTGATGGCCCAGGGCAAGAACTACTTCGATGTCGGCGACGCCGACGTCAGCCAGGACAACCACCTGCTGGCCTGGGCCGAGGACGATGTCGGCCGCCGCCAGTACGTGATCCGCTTCAAGGACCTGCGTACCGGCCAGGTACTGCCCGACCGCATCGAGAACGTCTCGCCCAACGTGGTCTGGGCCGATGACAACCGCACCCTGTTCTACGTCGAGAACGACCCGGACACCCTGCTCACCGTGCGGGTGAAGAAGCACGTGCTGGGTACCCCGGCCAGCAGCGACGTGCTGGTGTACGAGGAGAAGGACGACAGCTTCTACATGGGCGTCGGCCGCACCCGCGACGACAGATTCCTCACCATTGAGCTGCACAGCACGGTCAGCTCGGAGACCCGCTACGCCCCGGCCGCCGATCCGCAGGCCTTCACCCTGCTGGCGCCGCGCGCGCGCGATGTCGAGTACGACGCCGACCACTTCGGCGGCCGCTGGGTGATCCGCACCAACGATGCCGGCGCCAGGAACTTCAAGGTGGTGACCGCGCCTACCGACGCCACTTCGCGCACGCAGTGGACCGACTGGGTCGCGCACGATACCTCGGTGCTGGTGGAAGGCGTCGAGCTGTTCGATGGTTTCAGCGCCATCGCCGAGCGCTCCAATGGCCTGGAACGCATCCGCCTGCTGTTCCCGGACGGGCGCCAGGAGTACGTCAAGGCCGACGAACCGGCCTACTCGATGGGCCTGGCCGCCAACCCCGAGCCGGACAGCCCGTGGCTGCGCTATGCGTACAACTCGATGACCACGCCCACCACCACCTACGAGCTGAACACCCTCACCGGTGAGCGCCGTCAGCTCAAGCAACAGCCGGTGCTGGGCTACGATCGGTCGCAGTACACGACCGAGCGGGTCTGGGTGACCGCCCGTGACGGGGTCAAGGTGCCGGTCTCGCTGGTCTATCGCAACGGCTTCAAGAAGGACGGCAGCGCCGCCCTGTACCAGTACGCCTACGGCAGCTACGGCATGTCGATGGATCCGGGCTTCAACCAGACCGTGGTCAGCCTGCTCGACCGTGGCGTGGTCTACGCCATCGCGCACATCCGCGGCGGCGAGGAGATGGGGCGCGCCTGGTACGAGGACGGCAAGCTGCTGAAGAAGCAGAACACCTTCAACGACTTCGTCGACGTCACCCGCGAACTGGTCCGCCAGGGCTATGCGGCCAAGGATCGCGTGGCCGCCTCCGGCGGCAGCGCCGGTGGCCTGCTGATGGGCGCGGTGGCCAACCAGGCCCCGCAGGACTACCGGGTGATGGTGGCCCAGGTGCCGTTCGTGGACGTGGTCACCACCATGCTCGATGCCAGCATCCCGCTGACCACCAACGAGTACGACGAGTGGGGCAACCCGGAGCAGCGCGAGTACTACGACTACATGCTCGGCTACTCGCCTTACGACAACGTCAAAAAGCAGGCTTACCCGGCGCTGTTCGTCGGCACCGGGCTGTGGGATTCGCAGGTGCAGTACTGGGAGCCGGCCAAGTGGGTCGCCAGGCTGCGCGACGACAACACCGGCACTCATCCGATCGTGTTCCGCACCAACATGGAGGCCGGCCACGGCGGCAAGTCCGGGCGGTTCCAGCGCTACCACGAGCTGGCCGAGTCGTATGCCTTCGTGCTCGAGCAGCTGGGCGTGAGCCACACCCCGTAGTGTCCACTGCCGGGCGGCACCCTGGACCGACCGACGACCCGGTGTCGTCGGTCCGCGCCGGGCGGCGACCATCGCGGTTGCCGCCCGGCCTCGTTATGCTGACCGCATGACCCTGCCCGAGCGCCCCGACGTTCCCGATGCCCCGGCCGCCCGGCCGGCGGTCCGGTTCCGCTGGGCCTGGTGGCTGCTGGCCTATGCCAGCCTGGGCACCGGCATCGTCGGCATCTTCGTGCCCGGCCTGCCGACCACGGTGTTCATCCTGATCTCGGCCTGGGCCGCCTCGCGCGGCTCCGAGCGCCTGCACGCCTGGCTGCTGCAGCACCCGCGGTTTGGCCCGGCGATCGTCAACTGGCAGGCGCACGGCGCGGTCAGCCGCTACGCCAAGTGGATGGCCACCCTGACCATGGCCGTCTGCGCCGGCATCATGCTGTGGTGCGTGCCGATCGCCTGGGTGAAATGGCTTTCCATCGGCAGCATGACCGTGGTGGCCCTTTGGCTCTGGAGCCGGCCGCTGCCACCGGCCCGGTAACCGGCCGCGTTCATTGAATCGATACCCTCGGCCAAAGAGGGCGCGGCTATACTCGGGGCATGAGCATCCCCCATCGCAACCGAATCCTGATTCCGTTGGCAGCGGCCTCGCTGCTTCTCCTTGCCGCCTGCGGCAACAAGGGCCCGCTGGTACTGCCGCAGAAGCCGGTGCCGGTCGAAGAAGTCGCCGAACCGGCGACCGATGCCACCGTCCCGCCTGCCGCCGTGGATGACACCGATAACCCGCCGGTGGTGCCCGATCCGGTCGACGCGCCGCTGAAGTCCGAAGACGGCAATGACTGAGGCCGCTACCACGGCGCTGCGTTTCAGCAAGATGCATGGCGCCGGCAATGACTTCGTGGTGCTGGACCTGCGCGACGGGACCCCTGAGCCCACCCCAGGCCTGGCCGCCCGTCTGGCCGACCGCCACACCGGCGTGGGCTGCGACCAGATCCTGACCATCGAGCCGCCGCGCGCCGCCGGCTCGGTGGCGTCCTACCGCATCTGGAATGCCGATGGCTCGCAGTCCGAGCAGTGTGGCAACGGCGCGCGCTGCGTGGCGGCATGGCTGGTCCGCGATGGTGCGGCCAGCGGCGAGCGCTTCGCCATCGACAGCCCGTTGGCCACCCACAGCATCGATCGCCTCGACGGCGATCAGTACGCGGTCGCCATGGGCGTGCCGCGCTTTGAACCGCAGCAGGTGCCGCTGCTGGGCTTTGCCCGCGCCCGCGATGAATACCTGTTGCCGTTGCAGGGCGACACGGTGCGCTTCGGTGCGGTGTCGATGGGCAACCCGCATGCGGTGATCGAGGTCGGGCTGGTCGATGCGGCGCCGGTCGAGCGGCTGGGCCCGTTGCTGCAGCAGCACGCCACCTTCCCGCAGTCGGTCAATGTCGGGTTCGTGCAGGTCCTCGATCCGCGGCATGCGCGCCTGCGCGTGTACGAGCGCGGCGTCGGTGAAACCCTGGCGTGCGGCAGTGGCGCCTGTGCCGCTGCGGTGGTGATGATGCAGCGCGGCCGGCTCGAGCGCGATGCCACCTTGTCGCTGCCGGGCGGCGATCTGCGCCTGCGCTGGCCGGCCGACGATGCCCAGGTGGTGATGTCCGGCCCGGCAGCCTTCGTCTTTGAAGGGGAGTGGAACCCATGATCGAGACCGTCGAAAAGATCGGTGCGCACGAAGTGGCTGCCTGGCTGCGCCGGCATCCGGCCTTCCTCAAACAGTTCCCGGACCTGGCGCTGACCCTGGTGGTGCCGCGCGATGACGGTCCCACCGCCTCGCTGGCCAGTTACCAGCTGGAGGTGCTGCGCGACAAGAACCGCGAGCTGTCGCGGCGGCTGGCCGACCTGGCCGGCAATGCGCAGGTCAACGAACGGCTGGCGGTACGTACCCACCAGCTCACCCTGGCGCTGATGAAGCAGGACTCGGCCGCCGATACCCTGCGCGCCATGGCCGCCTCGCTGGAGGAAGACTTCGCCGGCGACCTGGTGCGGCTGGTGATGCTGCACCCGGTGGCCGGGCTGGAGCAGGCGCCCTGGCTGCAGGTGATCGCCGCCGACAGCCCGAGCCTGGGCGCTTTCCGCGATTGCCTGCACGATGGCGAGCCGATCTGCGGCCGCCTGCAGCCGGAAAAGAACCAGCTGCTGTATGGCGAACGCGTCGGGGAGGTGCAGTCCAGCGCGCTGCTGCCCCTGCCGGGCGTGGGCCTGATCGCGGTCGGCAGCCACGATGCCAACCGCTTCTATCCGGGCATGGGCACGTTGTTCCTGCGCATGATGGGCGAATCGCTGGGCGTGGCGCTGAAGCGCTTCGCGCCGGGCTGAACCGGCCGGTCGTACACCCATGCACGCGGCCGCTGAATTCCTCGCCTACCTGCAGGTCGAGCGGCGCATGTCCGCGCACACGCTGGACGCCTACCGGCGCGATCTCGATGCGCTGGCCGGCTGGTCGGACGGGCAGGGTGCCTCGTTGGAGGCCCTGGAAGGCGAACAGCTGCGCCAGTTCATCGCCGCCGAACACCGCCGCGGGTTGTCGCCCAAATCGCTGCAGCGGCGGCTCTCGGCCTGCCGCAGCTTCTACGCCTGGTTGCTCAAGCATGGCCGCATCGCGGTCAATCCCGCCGCCGGCCTGAAGGCCCCCAAGGCACCGCGCAAGCTGCCCCAGGTGCTGGACGCCGACGAGGCCGTGCAACTGGTGGAGCTGCCCACCGATGGCCCGCTGGGCCTGCGCGACCGCGCGCTGCTGGAGCTGTTCTATTCCTCGGGCCTGCGCCTGAGCGAGCTGTGCGCGCTGATCTGGCGCGACCTGGATTTCGCCACCGGGCTGGTCAACGTGCTGGGCAAGGGCAACCGCCAGCGGCGCGTGCCGTTCGGCTCGCACGCGCGCACCGCGTTGCAGGGCTGGCGCGATGAAAGCGGGGGCGGCGACGCGCAGCCGGTGTTCCCCGGGCGCAAGGGCGGGCCGATCACCCAGCGCGCGATCCAGATCCGGATCCGCCAGCTGGCCCAGCGCCAGGGGCTGTTCAAGCATGTGCACCCGCACATGCTGCGGCACAGTTTCGCCAGCCACATCCTGGAATCGTCCGGCGACCTGCGCGGCGTGCAGGAGCTGCTCGGCCATGCCGATATCGCCACCACGCAGATCTACACCCATCTGGATTTCCAGCACCTGGCCAAGGTCTACGACGCCGCGCATCCGCGCGCCAAGCGGCGCAAAAGCAGCAACGAAAGCTGAATCGATCCGCTGCGTCACCCGGGCGCAGGGGAGGGTGGCTTGAAGCCTCCGGCAACGGCCCCAACCTCAGTCTCTGTCACCCCGGAGGCTCCATGGACCCCAGTCAGAATCCCAACGTATTTCACGCCACCACCATCATCTCGGTGCGTCGCAACGGCCATGTCGCCGTGGCCGGCGATGGCCAGGTCACCCTGGGTCACACGGTGATGAAGGGCAACGCCCGCAAGGTGCGCCGCCTGGGGCGCGAGGGCCAGGTGCTGGCCGGCTTTGCCGGTGCCGCCGCCGATGCCTTCACCCTGTTCGAGCTGTTTGAAGCCAAGCTGGAAAAGCACGGCCAGCTGCAGCGCGCCGCGGTGGAACTGGCCAAGGATTGGCGCACCGAGCGCCGCCTGGGCAAGCTAGAAGCGCTGCTGGCCGTGGCCGACAAGGACACCTCGCTGATTATCAGCGGCACCGGTGATGTGATCGAGCCGGAGGACGGCATCATCGCCATCGGCTCGGGCGGCTCCTATGCCCTCTCGGCTGCCCGCGCGCTGCTGGCGCACACCGAACTGGACGCCCGCACCATCGCCACCGAGTCGATCAACATCGCCGGCGACATCTGCATCTACACCAACCGCAACGTGGTCGTCGAGGAGCTGTGACCCGCCGGGTCAACGCTCGGCAGCGCCACGCGTTGCGTGGCTGCGATGTTCGATCTGCCACGCGTGGCGTGGCTGCGATGTTCGATCTGCCACGCGTGGCGTGGCACTACCTTGCATCGGATTTACGGCGTAGTGCCGGCCGCTGGCCGGCAACCTCGAAAAACCAAATTCATTCGTGAGCACACCCATGCCGCACAAGATTGAAGTTTCTTCCGCCACCATGACCCCGCGCGAGATCGTGCAGGAGCTGGACCGGCACATCGTCGGCCAGCACGACGCCAAGCGCGCGGTGGCCATCGCGCTGCGCAACCGCTGGCGCCGCATGCAGCTGCCGAGCGAGCTGCGCAATGAAGTCATGCCCAAGAACATCCTGATGATCGGCCCCACCGGCGTGGGCAAGACCGAGATCGCGCGGCGCCTGGCTACCCTGGCCAATGCACCGTTCGTCAAGGTGGAAGCCACCCGTTTCACCGAGGTCGGCTACGTGGGCAAGGACGTGGAGCAGATCATCCGCGACCTGGCCGATACGGCGGTCAAGCTGTACCGCGAGCAGGCCAAGGTGCGCGTGCGCACCCAGGCCGAAGAGCGCGCCGAAGACCGCATCCTGGATGCGCTGCTGCCGCGCCGCAGCGTGGGCATCGGTTTTGATGCCGAGGCGGCACGCAACGAGCCGTCGGCGCAGGACAACGAAACCCGCATCAAGTTCCGGCGCATGCTGCGCAACGGCGAACTGGACGATCGCGAGATCGAGCTGGAAGTGACCGCCAACGTGAGCATGGACATCATGACCCCGCCGGGCATGGAAGAAATGGGCCAGCAGCTGCGCCAGATGTTCTCGAGCATGGGCGGCGGCAAGGCGCAGAAGCGCACGCTGAGCATCAAGGCCGCGCGCCCGCTGCTGGTGGAAGAAGAGGCGGGCAAGCTGGTCAACGAAGATGACATCCGCAGCGCGGCCATCGAAGCCTGCGAGCAGCACGGCATCGTGTTCATCGACGAAATCGACAAGGTGGCCAAGCGCGGTGACAACGTCGGCGGCGGCGACGTATCGCGCGAAGGCGTGCAGCGCGACCTGCTGCCGCTGGTGGAAGGCTCGAACGTGTCCACCAAGTACGGCACGATCAAGACCGACCACATTCTGTTCATCGCCTCCGGTGCCTTCCACCTGGCCAAGCCGAGCGATCTGATTCCGGAGCTGCAGGGTCGTTTCCCGATCCGGGTGGAGCTGGGCGCGCTGAGCAAGAACGACTTCGTGCGCATCCTCACCGAGCCCAAGGCCGCGCTGACCAAGCAGTACGAAGCGCTGCTGCAGACCGAGGGCGTGGCGATGACGTTCACCGAGGACGCCGTGGACCGCCTCGCCGAGATCGCGTTCCAGGTCAACGAGCGCCAGGAAAACATCGGTGCCCGGCGCCTGCACACGGTGCTGGAGCGCCTGCTGGACACGCTCAGCTACGAAGCCCCCGATCGCGATGGCGAGACCATCAGCATCGACAAGGCGTACGTGGATGCGCACCTGGGCGAGCTGGTGCAGGACCCGGACCTGAGCCGCTACATCCTGTAACGCATCACACCCGTCGGGTGGCAGGAAAGCGGCGGCGCGAAAGCGTCGCCGTTTTTTTTATTTCGATTGCGGTGGATCAAAAGCGTTATGTGTGACGCATGCGCTGGTTGGGCGGGGGCGTGTCCCGCGAACCCACACCGCCCCGCCCAGCCATGGACAGGCGGAACCTGCCTTTGACTTGGCTTCGGCTCTACGCCTTAAGCCTCAAACCTCATCCTCAGTAGGCAACGCCGTCGGCGCCGCCCCCGGGGTGAACACACCCGGGTTCACGAACGCACTCAGGATCGCATCCAGCGTCTGCGCCCCGTCGCGTTTGATCTCGAACAGCTCCGGCTCCAGCATCGCGCTGTACAGCACACCGGTCAGGCTCGTGCTCACGATCCGCGCCACCGTGTCCACGTCCACCCCCTCGCGCAACTGCCCCAGCTCCCGCGCCCGCTCGAACGCCGCCGCGAAAATGCCCAGCTCCTCCCGCGAGGCCTCCAGCTGCAGCTCCTGCATCGCCTGGCTCTCCACCGACAGATCGTTGCGCAGCATGATTTCCATCATGTTGCGCAAACGCTCATCGTCGGCCAGCTCCTGGAAGGACACCAGCAGCGCCGAACGCAGGTCCAGCACCGGCGTCGAACGCTTGGACGACGTCGTCCGCCGCAGCCGCTCGATGAACGGAATCCGCTCCCGGTCGATCATCGCGGTCAGCACTTCGGTCTTGTTCTTGAAGTGCCAGTACACCGCCCCGCGCGTATAGCCCGCGCGCGCGCCGATCATCGCCAGGCTGGTCCCGGCCACCCCGTATTCATGGAAACAGGCCTGTGCCGCGTCGAGGATCCCCTCGCGCGTGGCCTGCGCCTCTTCTTTGGTTTTTCTGGCCATTGCGCTGCGCAGTTGCTGGATGAAACCGGCCTGAATTGTACCGCTTTACAAACAAACATGCATGTATGTATATTTCCTTCCCACTCATCCTCGGTGAGGACCGCGCGTACCCGCGTCGGTCCGTATTCGTGTGATTTGCCGCATTTGACGTCCTGTTATCTGTCATTCGCCACTTTTGGCGTGGGATCGAGCCTCAGGCGCCCCCTTTTCGTTTCCTGTGAGCCCCCACCATGTCCCGATCCCCGTACCGTCTTCTCGCGCTGTCCCTGGCGATTGCCTTGACCGTGTCCGCCTGTGGCGGTGGTGGCCAGGAGGGTCCGCAGGGTGGGCCCGGCCAGGTCACCGTTGCCACCCTCAAGGACGAACAGGTCGGCCTCACCCGCGAACTGCCCGGCCGCACCAATGCCTTCCTGGTCGCCGAAGTGCGCCCCCAGGTCAGCGGCATCGTCGCCAGGCGCCTGTTCACCGAGGGCGGCCTGGTCAGCGCCGGCCAGCCGCTCTACCAGGTCGATGACGCCAGCTACCGCGCCCAGGCCAACAGCGCCCGCGCCCAGCTGGCCCGCGCCGAGGCCACCGCCAACGCCGCGCGCCTGAGCGCCAGGCGCATCACCGAGCTGGCCAAGGTCGACGCGGTCAGCAAGCAGGACCTGGAAAACGCCGTGGCCGCCCAGAAGCAGGCCGACGCCGACGTCGGCGCGGCCAAGGCCGCGCTGGATGCCGCCAACGTCACCCTGGGCTACGCCCGCATCACCGCCCCGATCAGCGGCCGCATCGGCAAGTCCTCGGTCACCCAGGGGGCGCTGGTCAGCGCCGGCCAGGCCGATGCACTGGCCACCGTGCAGCAGCTCGACCCGATCTATGTCGACCTCACCCAGTCGGCCAGCGAGCTGCTGCAGATGCGCCGCGAACTGGCCAGCGGCCGCCTGCAGGACAACCAGACCCTGCCGGTCACCATCCTGCTCGACGACGGCACCGAGTTCGCCCACAAGGGCACCCTGGAGTTCTCCGAAGTCAGCGTGGACCCCACCACCGGCAGCTACGCCCTGCGGGTCAAGGTCGACAACCCCGAGCAGATCCTGATGCCCGGCATGTACGTCCGCGCCCAGGTCGGCAGCGGCGTGCGCGACAACGCCATCCTGGTGCCCATGCAGGGCATCGCCCGCGATCCCAAGGGCGACACCACCGCCATGGTGGTCGGCAAGGACAACAAGGTCGAGGTGCGCCCGGTCAAGGTCAGCCGCGCGGTCGGCAACAAGTGGCTGGTCGAAGAGGGCCTGGCCGCGGGCGACAAGGTCATCGTCGAAGGCCTGCAGAAGATCCAGCCGGGCATGCCCGTGCAGGCCACCGAGATGGGCGCCGCACCGGCCAAGCCGGCCGCGCCTGCCGCGCCGGCCGACAAGCAGTAAGCGGAGAATCCAATGGCTCGTTATTTTATTGATCGCCCCATCTTCGCCTGGGTGATCGCGATCATCATCATGCTCGCCGGTGCGCTGGCCGTGGTGAAGCTGCCCGTCTCGATGTACCCCGAAGTGGCCCCGCCCGCCGTCGAAATCAGCGCCACCTATCCGGGCGCCTCGGCCAAGGTGGTGGAAGACTCGGTGACCCAGATCATCGAGCAGAACATGAAGGGCATCGATGGCCTGATCTACTTCTCCTCCAACAGCTCGGCCAACGGCCAGGCCACCATCACCCTCACCTTCGAGAGCGGGACCAACCCCGACATCGCCCAGGTGCAGGTGCAGAACAAGCTGCAGCTGGCCATGCCGCTGCTGCCGCAGGAAGTACAGCGGCAGGGCATCAACGTGGCCAAGTCCAGCAGTGGCTTCCTGCAGGTGATCGGCTTTGTTTCCAACGACGGCAGCATGGATGCCAACGACATCTCCGACTACGTCGGCTCCAATGTCGTGGACCCGCTCAGCCGCGTGCCGGGCGTGGGCAACATCCAGGTGTTCGGTGGCAAGTACGCCATGCGCATCTGGCTGGACCCCAACAAGCTGCACACCTACAAGCTGTCGGTGGATGAAGTGACCGCGGCGATCACCGCGCAGAACGCACAGGTGGCCATCGGCCAGCTCGGCGGTGCGCCGTCGGTCAAGGGCCAGCAGCTCAACGCCACCATCAACGCCCAGGACCGCCTGCAGACCCCCGAGCAGTTCCGCAACATCCTGGTCCGCGGTGGCACCGACGGCAGCGAGCTGCGCCTGGGCGACGTGGCCCGCGTGGAACTGGGTGCGGAAAGCTACGACTTCGTCACCCGCTACAACGGCAAGCCCTCCACCGGTATCGCCATCACCCTGGCCACCGGCGCCAACGCGCTGGATACCGCCAACGGCGTGCGCGCCGCGCTGGAGGACATGAAGGCCAACTTCCCGGCCGGGCTGGAATCGGTGGTGCCCTATGACACCACGCCGTTCGTGCAGGTCTCGATCAAGGGCGTCATCAAGACCCTGATCGAAGCGATCGTGCTGGTGTTCGTGGTGATGTACCTGTTCCTGCAGAACTTCCGCGCCACCCTGATCCCCACCATCGCGGTACCGGTGGTGCTGCTGGGTACGTTCGGCATCCTGGCCGCGCTCGGATTCTCGATCAACATGCTGACCATGTTCGCCATGGTGCTGGCGATCGGCCTGCTGGTCGATGACGCCATCGTGGTGGTGGAGAACGTCGAACGCATCATGTCCGAAGAGGGCCTGTCGCCGCTGGAGGCCACCCGCAAGTCGATGGGCCAGATCACCGGGGCGCTGGTCGGCATCGGCCTGGTGCTGTCGGCGGTGTTCGTGCCGATGGCCTTCATGAGCGGCTCCACCGGCGTCATCTACCGCCAGTTCTCGGCCACGATCGTCTCGGCGATGGCGTTGTCGGTGCTGGTGGCCATCGTGCTCACCCCGGCGCTGTGCGCGACCATGCTCAAGCCGCTGAAGAAGGGCGAGCACCACGTGGCGCACAAGGGCTGGTCCGGTCGCTTCTTCGGCGGCTTCAACCGCGGGTTCGACCGCTCCAGCGAAACCTACCAGCGTGGCGTCAAGGGCATCCTGGCGCGGCCGTGGCGGTTCATGTCGATCTTCGCCGTGCTCGCGCTGGTGATGGGCCTGCTGTTCATGCGCCTGCCCAGTTCGTTCCTGCCCAATGAAGACCAGGGCATCCTGATGGCGCTGGTGCAGACTCCGGTCGGCGCCACCCAGGAGCGCACGCTGGAGGCGATGTACCAGCTCGAAGACCACTTCCTGAAGAACGAAACCGAGGCGGTCGAGTCGGTGTTCTCGGTGCAGGGCTTCAGCTTTGCCGGCATGGGCCAGAACGCGGGCATGTCCTTCATCAAGCTCAAGGACTGGAAGGAGCGCAATGCCGACCAGGGCGTGGGCCCGATCACCGGGCGCGCGATGGGCGCGCTGGGCCAGATCAAGGACGCCTTCATCTTCGCCTTCCCGCCGCCGGCGATGCCCGAGCTGGGCATCGGTTCGGGTTACACCTTCTTCCTGAAGGACAACAGCGGCCAGGGCCACCAGGCACTGCTCAACGCGCGCAACCAGCTGCTCGGCGGCGCCGGGCAGAGCAAGCTGCTGGCCAACGTGCGTCCCAACGGCCAGGAAGATACCCCGCAGCTGCGCATCGACGTGGACGTGGAGAAGGCCAACGCCCTGGGCCTGTCGGTGGCCTCGGTCAACCAGACCCTGGCGGCGGCGTGGGGCAGCAGCTACATCGATGACTTCATCGACCGTGGCCGGGTCAAGCGCGTGTACGTGCAGTCCGACGCGGATTTCCGCATGAACCCGGACGACTTCAACCTGTGGTCGGTCAAGAACGCCCAGGGCGAGATGGTGCCCTTCAGTGCCTTCGCCACCAAGCGTTGGGACTATGGTTCGCCGCGCCTGGAGCGCTACAACGGTGTGTCGGCGATGGAAATCCAGGGCGAACCCGCGCCGGGGGTGGCCTCGGGCGACGCCATGGCCGAGATCGAGCGCATCGCCAAGGACCTGCCGCCGGGCTTCGAGATCGAGTGGACCGCGCTGTCCTACCAGGAGCGCCAGGCCGGTTCGCAGACCCCGCTGCTGTACACCCTGTCGCTGCTGATCGTGTTCCTGTGCCTGGCCGCGCTGTATGAAAGCTGGAGCGTGCCGACCTCGGTGCTGCTGGTGGCCCCGCTGG
Organism: Stenotrophomonas maltophilia; assembly: GCA_002435595.1. Lineage (GTDB taxonomy): Bacteria > Pseudomonadota > Gammaproteobacteria > Xanthomonadales > Xanthomonadaceae > Stenotrophomonas > Stenotrophomonas maltophilia_AC. The sequence continues at coordinate 7,000 of DJBL01000159.1, read as the reverse complement.
GCATCCTTGGCGCGGTGCTGGCCAACACCTTCCGCGGCATGGAGCGCGACATCTACTTCCAGGTGGCGATGCTGACCACGGTGGGCCTGACCAGCAAGAACGCGATCCTGATCGTGGAGTTCGCCAAGGAGAACCTGGAGAAGGGCGCCGGCCTGATCGAGGCCACCATGCATGCCGTGCGCGATCGTCTGCGCCCGATCATCATGACCTCGCTGGCCTTCGGCCTGGGCGTGCTGCCGCTGGCGATCGCCTCCGGTGCCGGCTCCGGTGCGCAGCGTGCGATCGGCACCGGCGTGCTCGGCGGCATGGTGGTGGGTACCGCGCTGGGCCTGTTCTTCATTCCGCTGTTCTTCGTGGTGGTGCAGCGCGTGTTCAACCGCACACTGCGCCAGGGCGGCAACACCGCGGTGGCGCAGCCGCGCAACGACGGCGATACGCCGCAAGGTGGTTCCCATGAATAAGGCTTCTTCCCTGCTCGCCGTGGCCGTGGCGATCGCCCTGTCCGGCTGTGCCACGCTGGTCCCGGCCAGCACCGAGGTCGCCCCGGCGATCCCGGCGCAGTGGCCGGCCAGCGCCGCCGACACCGCCGCCACGGCGGTGCCGGCGGCGGACATCGGCTGGCGCGACTTCTTCGCCGACCCGCGCCTGCAGGCGCTGATCGAACAGTCGCTGGCCAACAACCGCGACCTGCGCGTGGCCGTGATCAACGTGGAGAAGGCCCGTGCCCAGTACCGCATCCAGCGCGCCGATCGGGTGCCGGCCATTGCCGCGCAGGGGCAGATGACGCGCAGCGGCGGCGATGTGCCGGTGAGCGAGCAGTTCAGCGCCAACCTGGGCGTGGTCGAGTTCGAGCTGGATCTGTTTGGCCGCGTGCGCAACCTCAGCCAGGCTGCGCTGCAGCAGTACTTCGCCCAGGCCGCCAACCGGCGCAGCGCCCAGCTCAGCCTGGTGGCCGAAGTGGCCAACGCCTGGCTGACCCTGGGCGCGGACAGCGAACAGCTGCGGATCGCCCGGGCCACCCTGGCCACCTATGAGGATTCGCTGCGGCTGACCGAGGCACGCCACCAGCTGGGGGGCGCCTCGTCGCTGGAACTGAGCCAGACCCGCACCCTGGTGGAGACTGCGCGCACCGATGTGGCGCGCTTCACCGGGCAGGTCGCCCAGGATCGCAACGCGCTGGTGCTGCTGGCCGGTGGGCCGGTCCAGGACAGCCTGCTGCCGACCACCGAGGTGGCCGACGTGGCCGCGGTGCGCACGCTGCCGGCCGGCGTGCCGGGCGAGGTGCTGCTGCGGCGCCCGGACGTGATGGCCGCCGAGCACACGCTGCTCGCGGCCAATGCCAACATCGGCGCGGCACGGGCGGCGTTCTTCCCCTCGATCAGCCTCACCGGCAGCGTTGGCTCGGCCTCCTCGGAGCTGTCCAGCCTGTTCGACAGCGGCACGCGCGTATGGAGTTTCATCCCCAGGCTGAACCTGCCGATCTTCCAGGGCGGCAAGCTGCGCGCCAACCTGGGCGTGGCCAATGCCGACCGCGATATCGCCCTGGCGCAGTACGAGAAGGCGATCCAGTCCGGCTTCCGCGAGGCCGCCGATGCGCTGGCCCTCAACGACAGTCTGGATGCGCAGCTGGCCTCGCAGCAGGCACTGGTGGCCGCGGCCGAGCAGGCACAGACCTTGTCGCAGGCGCGCTATGACGCCGGGCTGGACAGCTTCCTGACCCTGCTCGATGCGCGACGTACCGCCTACAGCGCCCGCCAGTCGCTGGTGAGTACCCAGCTGGCCCAGCAGTCCAACCAGGTCGCGCTGTACAAGGTGCTGGGCGGCGGCTGGCACGAGCGCGGCTGATCGCGGCCACCCTGGCCGCCGGCCCCGGCCCGGCGGCCTGTTTCAGCGGTCGTCCTGGCGCCCGTCGCCGTGGCAGGCACGGGCGCGTTCGAGCGCATCGCCGGCTTCGCGCGCCATGCGCTCATACTCGCGGCGGATTTCTTCCAGCCGTTCTTCGTCCAGTTCTTCCAGGTCCAGCAGCTCGTTGTTGGCCTCGGCGGTGGCGCGGATCAGCTCGTCCAGCTTGATCTGCACCGCCGCTGCATCGGCGTTCTGGCTGTGCTGGATGAGAAATACCATCAGGAAGGTAATGATGGTGGTGCCGGTATTGATCACCAGCTGCCAGGTGTCGTTGAACTTGAACACCGGTCCGCTCAGCGCCCACAGCACCACGATCGAGACCGCGATGAGGAACGTCCACGGCGTGCCGGCGGCATAGGCCGCCTTGCGCGCGACCAGGTTGAATACACTTCGAAGGCTCATGCGGCACGAGACGGTAGCGGGGGTGCCACATCATTGGCGCTGCGGCGTGCACGGCCCGTGCACTGTTCCCCCCGCGGGGGCGATGCGCCTCAGGCGCGGGCGGCGCCCAGGCGCGGGCGCGAGCCGACATCGTGGCGGCTGGCCAGGTACACATGCTCCCAGCACTGTTCGACGAACTCGCGTGCCTGCTCTTCGCTCAGGCGCGGCATGATCTGCAAGGCGTACTGGGTCTGGAAGGATTCGTCGCGCTGCTCGTCGCTGGCGCGCGGCTGGGTGATCAGCGAATCGCAGGCGAACTTGATCCACGGCACGTAGTGGCCGAACGAACCGCTGCCCGTACCAAGGGTGCCCTCAGCGTGACGCTGACGCCAGTACGCGACTTCGGCATCGACATCGATCACGGCGGGGATGGAAAGCTGGGCGGAGGACATGGTTGCTTCGATATGCAGGGAAGGAGTTAAACAAGAGTGCGTAATGCGCAGTGCATGCAGCGTCATGGCGATGTCGAGCCGGCGTGGCCGAGCGCCCTGAAGAATTCAGCGCGCGGCTCGCCCAGCAGCTGCGCCTGGTCGACCACACCCAACTGCTCGGCGAAGGTGGCCAGCTGGTTGCACAGCTCCACGCGGTCATGCGGATGGGCGTCGATGAGCGCCTCCTGCAGGGACTGGTAGGCAGTCCAGAACGGGGCGGTGTTGCGATGGGTGGCGTAGTGCACCTGCAGCTGTTCCCACGCATCGGACAACGCGGGCGCCAGCGGGGTGCGGTCTATTCGGGCATTCATGACGTCTCCTCGACGCTGCTGCCCCCTGTGGATCCACCATAGGCGCTCGCCTGCGCGGGTTTGTTAGCGCGGCGTATGCGGCAGGTGCGCCGGGTGTGCGCGATGCCGCCGCTGAAGCGGGCAAGACGCTGCTGGCACAGTGCGTTCACCTGGCTGTACGGAACTGAAGCGTTCAGAACCGCGTGCGCTGCGACCGGGAGTCGCAGCGCCGTGCCGCGGCGTTGGGCTGCTCAACGCGCGGGCTGCAATGGCTTACTCGCCGATGTCTTCGTTCCACACCTCCGGGTGGGCCGAGATGAAGCCGCCGAGCAGGTCGATGCAGGCCTGGCTCTGCATGTCGATCACCTTGACCCCGTTTTCGCGCAGCCATTCGATGCCGCCCTGGAAGGTGACCGACTCGCCGACCACCACCGTGCCGATGTTGAACTGGCGCACCAGCCCGCTGCAGTACCAGCAGGGGGCCAGGGTGGTGACCATGATGGTGTCCTGGTAGCGGCGCTGGCGGCCGGCCTTGCGGAACGCGTCGGTCTCCCCGTGCACCGAGGGATCGCCTTCCTGCACGCGGCGGTTGTGGCCGCAGCCGAGCAGGCGGCCATCGTTGTGGTACAGCGCCGCGCCGATCGGGATGCCGCCTTCGGCCAGGCCCTGGCGGGCTTCGGCGATGGCGGTTTCAAGCAGGGCGGCGTAGTCGGGGGTGGTGATCATGGGCATCGTTCATGGGCGTATGGACGGCCATGATAGTGGGCCGGTGCCGGCCTGCGGCGCCCGGTCGCAGCCCCGAGGTGCCGCAGCACGCCGAGCGGTGCGATAATCGTCCCATGAGCGAATCCCCCTACAAGACTGGCACCACCCATTTCGGCTTCCGCGATGTCGCCGCCAAGGACAAGCAGAAGCTGGTGGGCGAAGTGTTCACCTCGGTCGCGCGCAGCTACGACCTGATGAACGACCTGATGAGCCTGGGCATCCACCGGGCGTGGAAGCGCTACTACGTAGCCACCGCGCAGGTGAAGCCGGGCGACCGCGTGCTGGACCTGGCCGGTGGCACCGGCGACATCGCCGCGCTGATCAAGGAGCGCGTGGGTGAGGAGGGCGAGGTGGTCCTGGGCGACATCAACGCCGGCATGCTCTCGGTCGGCCGCGACCGCCTGATGAACCGGGGCCTGGTCAAGGGCCTGGAGTACGTGCAGTGCAATGCCGAGGCGCTGCCGTTCCCCGATGCCAGCTTCGACCTGGTGACCATCGCCTTCGGCCTGCGCAACGTGACCGACAAGGACGCCGGCCTGCGCGAGATGTACCGCGTGCTCAAGGTCGGCGGCCAGGCGCGCGTGCTGGAGTTCTCCGAGGTCACCGCCGACTGGTTCAAGCCGATCTACGATTTCCACTCGTTCAAGATCCTGCCCAAGCTGGGCCAGTTGTTCGCCCGCGACGGCGACAGCTACCAGTACCTGGCCGAGAGCATCCGCAAGCACCCGCCGCAGGAGCAGCTCAAGACCATGATGGGCGAGGCCGGGTTCGCCCGCTGCCACTACAAGAACCTGACCGGCGGCATCGTCTCGATCCACTCCGGCTACAAGATCTGAGGCTGGCCGCCGCCCCGACGGGCGGCGAGGGCAGGCCGTGCCGGTCCGGCTGAATGCGCAGCCTGGGCCGGTGCCGCTGCCCGGCGGTGCGGACAGGGGGTAAACTGGTCGTTTCACCCTGATCGGTCCCGATGTCCATGCGATCTCCGTTCCTGTTGATTCCCCTGGCCGTGGCGCTGGCCGCCGGCTGCTCGAAAGACCCGACGGCGCCGACCGCCGCGCCCACCGCCACCGCACCGGCGAAAACTGCCATGAACGCCGACAGCCGCAGCCACGACGAGAGCTCCTACGCCGAGCCGGACAAGGTGGTGGTCAAGGACCTGGCGCTGGACCTGAAGCTGGATTTCGACAGCAAGCAGATCGGCGGCACCGCGACCTACACCCTGGAGTGGAAGGACAAGGCGGCCAAGCAGCTGGTGCTGGACACCCGTGAGCTGAGCGTGGAGAAGGTCGAGGCGATCGGCGCGGACGGCAAGGCCGCCCCGCTGCAGTTCGTGCTGGCCCCGGCCGACAAGGTGTTCGGCAGCAAGCTGAGCATCGAGGCCCCGGAGCAGCCGGCCAAGGTCCAGATCACCTACCACACCGCCCCGACCGCCTCGGGCCTGCAGTGGCTGGAGCCGTCGATGACCGAGGGCAAGAAGCTGCCCTTCATGTTCAGCCAGTCCCAGGCCATCCACGCCCGTTCGTGGGTGCCGCTGCAGGACACCCCGAGCGTGCGCTTCACCTACAGCGCGCACGTGGTCTCGCGCCCGGACGTGATGGTGCTGATGAGCGCCGACAACGATCCCAAGGCCGCGCGTGACGGTGACTACACCTTCAAGATGCCGCAGCCGATCCCGTCCTACCTGCTGGCCATCGCCGCCGGTGACCTGGTGTTCGAGCCGATCTCCGGCCGCTCCGGCGTGTGGGCCGAGCCGACCATGGTCGGCAAGGCCGCCAAGGAGTTCGAAGACACCGAGAAGATGATCGGTGCGGCCGAGAAGCTCTACGGCGAGTACCGCTGGGGTCGTTACGACATGCTGGTGCTGCCGCCGTCGTTCCCGTTCGGCGGCATGGAGAACCCGCGCCTGACCTTCGCCACCCCGACCGTGATCGTGGGCGACAAGTCGCTGGTCTCCCTGGTGGCCCATGAGCTGGCGCACAGCTGGTCGGGCAACCTGGTGACCAACGCCAGCTGGAAGGACATCTGGCTCAACGAAGGTTTCACCACCTACGTGCAGGGCCGCATCACCGAGGCGCTGTACGGCCAGGAGATGGCCGAGATGGAGCGCGAGATCGACCAGAACGATCTGCTCGCCGAAGTGAAGGACATGAGCCCGGCCGACCAGGCCCTGGCGCTGCCGCCGCTGAGCGAACGTGACCCCGACGAAGCGTTGAGCCAGGTTGCCTACGTCAAGGGCGCGTGGTTCCTGCAGTTCCTGGAACAGCGCTTCGGCCGCGATACCTTCGATCCGTTCCTGCGCGGCTGGTTCGATGATCACGCCTTCCAGAGCGCGAACACCGACCAGTTCGTCGAGTACCTCAAGAAGAACCTGCTGTCCAGGAAGCCGGGCGCGGTCACCGACGCCGAGCTGAAGGCATGGCTGGACGAGCCGGGCATCCCGGCGTTCGCCACCAAGGCACGCTCGCGCAACTTCTCCATCGTCGACACCGCGCGCATCGCCTGGCAGGGCAGCAACACCCTGCCCAACGTGCAGATCAGCAGCGAGTGGGGCACCCAGGAGTGGGTGCACTTCATCGACGGCCTGGGCAAGACCCTGCCGGTGGAGAAGCTGGCCGCGCTGGACAAGGCCTACCACTTCACCGGCACCGCCAATGGCGAGATCGCCATGCGCTGGTATCCGCTGGCGATCCGCAGCGGCTACACCGAGGCCAATGAACCGGCGGCGGCGTTCATCGAGCGCGTCGGTCGCCGCAAGCTGATCCTGCCGATCTACGCCGAACTGGTGAAGACCCCCGAAGGCCTGGCCTTTGCCAAGGCCGCCTTTGAGAAGGCCAAGCCGGGTTACCACCCGATCACCACCGCGTCGGTGCAGGACATGCTGGACAAGGCAAGCAAGTAATGCCGGCCGCTGGCCGGCACCCCCGGCCAGTACCCACCATGCGATGCAATGCCTGAAAAACGGCGGGGAAACCCGCCGTTTTTTTGTGCGCCGCGCCGGCGCAGCGGCGTTCCCTCGGATCGACGCCGCGCCACCGCGGGGTCGCATCCCAACCGACCACCGTTGCTTCTCGACGCGATGCCACCGAGGTAGGGTCGCATCCCAATCGACCGCCGCTACATCGCCCACGTTCGATATCGGCATGACCACCAACGCAGAGGGCGTTGGCT
>DJBL01000164.1:30152-30472 GCA_002435595.1 Stenotrophomonas maltophilia | reverse complement strand
CCTGGCCGCGCGCGACGCGGGCGTGGCCGACAAGGCCGCCACGGCACGCCGGGCCACCTGCGCCTCGTCGGCCGTGCGGCCGAAATGGTCGAGGTAACCGCCGTTGCGGTCGAGCAGGAACACGAAGGTGGAGTGATCCATCATGTACTGCCCCTTCTGCCCATACGGCACCTTGCGGTAATACACGTGGTAGCCATCGGCCACGGCCGCCACCTGTGCGGGGGTGCCGGTCAGCCCGACCATATCGCTGCCGAACAACGCCACATACGCCTTCAGCTTCGCGGGCGTATCGCGCGCAGGATCAATGCTGACCAAGATCG
>DJBL01000164.1:0-29890 GCA_002435595.1 Stenotrophomonas maltophilia | reverse complement strand
CGCTGCCGATCACCGGCGCGGCCTCTGCCGTCAGCGGCGCCAGCGAGCACGGCAGCCACCCCATCACGGTCATTGCCACCACTGCCGGCCACCGGTATCCGGGCATGTCAGTGCGCTCCACTGTAGGTCAGCGCCAACCCCACCAGGTTCGAGTCCTGCCCGCCCTGCGCCTGGCTGCCCACCGACAGCGCAACGGTCAACTGCCCGGTCAGGCGGTAGCCACAGCTGAGCTCGTTGAGATAGTCGTGCCGCCCCGCACCGGGTGCCCACGGCCGGCGCTTGTCGGTACGGGTGGCACCAAACACCCAGCGCCCGTAATCGACCGTCACCGAGGTGGTCAGGTAACGCGTATCGTTGCCGGCCACTGCATCCTCGTTGCGCACGTCTGCATATTCCACCAGGGGCACGATGTCCACGTAGCGCCCGCGCAACGTGGTATCCAGGTCGGCGCTGGAATCGGGCGCCCAGATGTAGCGCGCCGACAGCACCCGGATCACCTCGTCATCGGCCGGCCCGGTATCGGGCTGGGCGGTGCCGGCGCGGTTGCGCATGTAGCCGGCCTGCAGCTCCAGGAACGGCAGCGCCGGGATCGCATCCCAGTTCAACGTCACCGCGTACGAGTCCAGCCTGCCGGTGTTGGCCGGCCCACCATCGCTGCGCTGCGCGCGCGCGCCACTACGGAGGAACGGTCGGCTCAGCTCGGTGGTATCGGCCGTGTACAGATTGACCCCGCCCTGCAGCATGCCCATCGACTGCCCGAACCAGCGGTAGGCATAGGTCGCTCCCAGCACCCCGCCCAGGTCGTAGGTGGACACGAAGTCGTTGGTGTACAACCCCGGCGCGGCGTCCATCGCGCGCCCGAACGGCACCTGCAGCTTGCCCACCTGCAACTGGGTGTGCCGGGTAAGCTTGTAGTAGTTCAGTTCATTGACCACCAGCCCGATGTCGCCAAAGGTGCGCTTCTCGCCGTTGCCCGGCGGGTTGATCGGGTTCAGCTCGGTGGACAGGCGCAGCTGGTCATTGGGGCTGAGGCGCACGTAGAAGCTGCTCTGGATGTCGGGATAGAAATCGGTGGTGTTGCGCGGTGCGCTGGCACCATCGCCTTCGGTGCGGCTGAAGTCGTACTGCAGCACCGCGCTGTAGTCCATGCCCACGTTGGGGTAGTAGCCTTTGTCAGCGTGGGCCTGGAAGGACAGCAGGCCAAGTCCGCCCGCGATCCCCAGTACGAAGGTGCGCCTGCAGGGGATGTTCATCACGGACCCTCCGGTGGCAGCTGCACGTTGGCTGGCAGGGTGAACTCGCGGCCGCTGTTCTTGAGGTAGCTGCAGGTCTGGTTGTCGCCGTAGATGCCGCCCAACGGGGCCAGCCTGACCGCCTGCGCATAGTCTTCCGGGCGCACCACCTGGACCACCTGCATCATCCCGCCGTCCTCGTGCTCGAGGATGTGGCAGTGATAGACGAACTTGCCCAGCATCACCGGGTCACGGAACGGAATGCGCAGCGTGATCGAGCCGCGGGCGGGGATGAACACCGTATCGCGGTAGCCACTGAACGGGACCGGCCTGTCGTTGATCGCCACCACCTGGAAATCGGTCTGGTGGATGTGGAACTGGTGCAGTTCCTGGGAAGGGTTGTACAGCCGCCACTCCTCCACGTCGCCGAGCTTGACCGTGGTGTTGACCCGGCGCGGATCGAAACGCTCACCGTTGATGAGAAACGCATCGCCATCGGTGGCCGAATCCTGGAAGGCAAACTGGCGCACGTTGGCCACCTTGACCTTGCCCAGGTCTTCCAGCACCGGGTAGGGGCTGGTGATGCTGCGCGTGGCCACCGGTGCGCCGGCCGCGCGCAGGCTGCCGATGCGCGCGCCCTTGTACTGGTCGCCCGCCGCACCGGTGTTGGCCGCTGCCAGTTCCAGCGGATGCTCGCCCGCTGCCGGGCCGACCACCAGGATGCTGAAGCGCGCCGACGGCCCGATCAGCAGTTCGTCGGCCATCACCGGCTTGTTCACCGTGTTGCCGTCGCGCGAGAGGATCTGCACGTTCTGGCCCTTGATGCGCACGCGGAAGTACTGGTTGGCGGAAATGTTCAACAGGTGCCAGAGCTGGGTTTCACCTGGCTGGATGCTGATCACCGGATCGGCCTGGCCGTTGACGGTACGGATGGACGGCGCGCTGGTGACGATCTCGCTGGCCAGCCTGCCGGTCAGGGTCTTCTGGAAGTTACGCAGCACCAGCACGCGTTCCCGGATGCCCTTCAGCTCCGGGAATGGATCCAGGATGCCGTCCACCAGAATGGGCCCGGCGATGCCCGACTCCACCTGGCGTTGCGCGCCGCCATGGAAATGGCTGTGGTACCAGTACGCGCCCGGGCTGTGGTCGGGCGGCAGCTTGAAGCGATACAGGCCGCTCTGGTGCGGGCCCACCTCACGGAAGATGCTGTCGCCCGAATCCAGCGGCGTCACCGTCATGCCGTGGAAATGCAGGTTGGTCTTCTCCGCCATCTGGTTGTCCAGCGTGATCGCCACGGTGCCGCCGGGACGCGTGCGGATCAGCGGGGCGTCGTAATTGCCGTTGAAGACCAGCGCGCGGTAGGGCTGCCCACCCACCGATACCGCCGACATCGCCGGGCGCAGGGTGCCCTTGCTGACGCCGTCGGCGCCGTAGCCGATCTCCACCGGCGCCTGCAGCGGCGCGCCTGGGGAGGTGCTCCCGGCCGGGGCCTGGGCCACGCTCGCGCCGGTGCAGAGCAGTGCAGCGGCCAGCGCCACGGCATAGAAGTCATGCAGGCGCTGCCGACGGCGCGGGCGGGCGGGGAACGTCGTGCGGGCGGCGGAATGCATGGGCGTACCTGCTGGGAGCAAGGGGAAGGAACGTTGCGGGGCGTCAGGTGCCGGCGATGGCCCAGGTGATGAAACCGGTGGCGATCGCGCTCAATGCCAGGCCGATCAGGAACAGCCAGTCGGCCAGTCCCTCCAGGATCTGGTTGCGTTTGCGGCGGCGCGTGCGCAGCGCCCAGTACGCGCTGAGGCAGGCACCGAGGTAGATCAAGGAATTGATGCTGAGCAGGTCATCACCGAGGGTGTCCACCTGGCGCAGTACGGTCACCACGTGCAGCACCCCGACCACCGTCATGCACACCCCCATCATGGCCGCGGAGGTGGTGAAGATATGCACGCAGATGTCCTCGTCCAGGTGCGGTGCGCGCACGGGCGGATTCTCGACGGACACGCGGGGAGCGGTGGCGCGCATGGTGGTCTCGCGGGCGGCGTCCAGAACCGGCTCCGGACACAGAGGCCCCGACGTTAGCCGCCAACAGGGGGCCACCACATGACCTAGATCAAGCCGACGCCGCAGCGCGGCTGGCTGCGCGCATTCAGGGGCGGCATGGCCACGCCAACGCCGAACCGGCCCGCTGCGCCGCCGGCGCGATCAACCGCCCTTCACTGCCCGCGCGGCATCGTGGAGCCCCTTGCCGCGCAGCCTGGCCCGCCATGTGGAACGACTTCAGCCATACCTTCCTGGTGATCTTCACCAGCCTGCTGCCGGTGATCAATCCGCCCGGCGCGGCCCTGATGGTGCTGGGCATCGTGCCCGATGCCAGCCCGGCCCAGCGCAGCACGGTGGCGCGCGCGGTGGCGATCAACAGCCTGGTGCTGCTGGCCGCCTCGATCGGCATCGGCGCCTACGTGCTGTCCTTTTTCGGTATTTCCATCCCGGTGCTGCGCGTGGCGGGCGGGCTGGTGATCGCGGCCACGGGCTGGCGCCTGCTGCAATCACCGGCGCAGGGCGAGCGCGGCTCGCTGGCCGGCGCTGCGCAGGAGGAGGCGCGCGAGGATATCGATGCGTCGCTGGCCTCGCAGTTGTTCTACCCCTTCACGTTGCCGCTGACGGTGGGCCCGGGCTCGATCGCGGTGGCCATCGCGGTGGGCACCAGCTCGCCGGCCGAAGGGCCCGCAGCGGTGCACCTGGCGGCCGCCGCCTGCGCGCTGCTGGCGCTGTGCGTGCTGATCTATGTGTGCATGCGTTATGCCTGCCGCCTGCAGGCGCTGCTCGGCCATACCGGCACCCAGGTGGTGGTACGCCTGCTGGCGTTCGTGATCCTGTGCATCGGCGTGCAGATCGGTTGGCTGGGCCTGTCCGAACTGCTCGCCCACCCCGGCACCCACTGACCCCTGCCGCGCTTGACCCAGGTCAAGTCCGCCGCCGCCGCGTGCGCTAGCGTGAGCCGGGTGTCCCCCGGTCCCGGTGCCATGCAACCTGCTCCCACCGTCCTCGTTTCCGGCGCCGGTGTCGCCGGCCTTGCCGCTGCGTGGTGGCTGCGTTACTTCGGCTTCCAGGTGACGGTGGTGGAGAAGGCGCCGGCCCTGCGCGGCGGGGGCCACGCGGTGGATATCCGCGGCGTGGCTCTGGCGGTGGTCCAGGCGATGGGCCTGCTCGACACCCTGCACACCCACCGCACCCGCCTGGCCGGCCTGTCGATGCTGGACCGCGACGGCAACGAAATCCGGCGCGACGACAGCCGCACCTTCAGTGGCGGACGCCTGGACAGCCCGGATATCGAAATCTTCCGGGATGCCCTGTGCCGGATCCTGGCCCAGGCCGCAGGCGCGCCGGCCGACACCTACTATGACGAACAGATCACCGCGATGGATGCGGACGCCGACGGGGTGAGCGTGAGCTTTGCCCGGCATCTGTCGCGACGCTTCGACGTGGTGGTGGGTGCCGATGGGGTGTACTCGCCCGTACGCCGGCAGGCGCTGCAGGCCGGCGATGACTGCCTGCTGCCGCTCGGCGGCGCGCTGGCGTTCTACAGCGCGCCCAACCGGATCGGCCTGGCCGACCGTGAATGGATGTACCGCGATGCCGAACTGGGCGTGGTGGTCTACCCCGATGCCAGCGGCGCCGAACTACGCGTGGGTGCAGGCTTCGGTGCGGACGTGGACGCTGCGCTGCGCCACGATGTCGCCGCGCAGAAGGCCTTGGCGCGCGATCGCATGCACGGCCTGGGCGGGCGGCTGCAGCCGTTGGTGGAGGCGCTGGACAGCACCGAAGCCTTCTATTTTGGCGAACTGGTACAGGTCAGGCTGCCCCGCTGGTGGCAGGGCCGCGTGGTTCTGGTCGGCGATGCCGCGTACTGCGCCTCGCCGTTCTCCGGCCAGGGCACCAGTCTGGCCCTGGTCGGTGCGTACGTGCTCGCCCGCGAGCTCTCGCGCAGCCCGGATGCACCGGCGGCCGCGCTCGCCCGTTACCAGGCGCGCATGCGCCCCTATGTGGAACTCAACCAGGCACTGGTGGACATGACCCGGCAGGGACCGGTCCCGGATGCCCAGATGCAGGCGGCCGCCAACGGCATCGCGCTGCACGACCTGCACCAGCCATGAGCCGGTGCCTGCCCCCCTGCCCTGCACGGCCGCGCGCGATCGTGCATGCTGCCGCCCTGCCTTGTTGGAGCCAGCACCTGCCATGCCATTGCTGACCACGCCACACGGTGCCCTGCACTGGCTGGAGACGGCGCACGAGCCCGCTGCAGCCACGGTGCTGCTGATCCATGGCCTCGGCGGTGATGCAGGATTCTGGGGCGTGGAGCAGGCCGCCCTGTCCGCGCATTTCCGCGTGCTGGCGGTGGATCTGCGTGGCTCGGGCCAGAGCGCGCGGACCCGCGGCGCTCTCGACATCGACGATCTCGCCGATGATGTGCTGGCCATCCTGGACCATCTCGATGTGGCCCGCGCGCACGTGGTGGGGTTCTCGATGGGCGGGGTGGTCGCACAGGCGCTGGCCCGTCGTGCACCACAGCGCGTGGAGCGCCTGGTACTGGCGGCCACCTTCGCCCGCACCCGTCCGCAGGCCAGGCTGTTCCTGCAGGCCGTTGGCGAGGTGTACCGCAACGGCGCCACGCCCAGGCAGGTGTTCAACCTGGTGCTGCCGTGGCTGTTCTCCGAAGCGTTCTTCGCCGACCCGCGCGCAGCGCCCTACCTGGACTATCCCGAGGACACCGCCGACGAGCAGACGCCGCAGGACTGGCAGCGCCTGCTCGATGCCATGTGCGCCTTCGACGGACGCGCGCAGCTGTCGGCCATCGCGCTCCCCACCCTGGTGATCGCCGGTGACGAGGACCGGCTGGCCACGCCGGGCGATGCCCGGCAGTTGGCCGACGGTATCCCCGGGGCCACGCTGAGCGTGCTGCGCGGCGGCCATCTGATGAACGTCGAATCGCCCGAGGCGTTCATCGAGCAGCTGCTGCGTTTTCTCCACGCTGCGCCTTGACGCCGCTGACAGCGGCGCGCCGACGGCGGCGCCTGCAGCGGCGCATCAGCCTGCCGGCCGCTCCACCATGGCCAGCAACTGTGCGGCCACCCGATCCAACGGCGCGATGTCCTGCCTGGCCCGGCACATCACCACCGCCCCTTCCACCGCGGCGATGATCATCGTGGCCTGCGCCGCCGCCTGGGCGGGCGGGTGGCCGGCCTGCTCCAGCGCCGCGCCCAGGCGCGTTTCCCAGCGCACGAACACCGCTGCCGCCGCGCCGCGGGCCTGGCTGGCCACCGCGTCCACCGGTTCTTCCACCGAGGCCGCCAGCACCGGGCAGCCGGCCTCGAAGCGGGTCCGCAGCAGACGTTCGCGCCAGAACTCCAGGAACTGCCGCAGGCCCGGCACGGCGCCGTCGACCAGCAGCCGCGCCAGCAGCGCGTCGACCTGGTCGCCGGCCAGGGTAGTGGCGCGTGCCAGCAGCTCCTGCTTGCCGCCAGGGAAGTGGTGATAGGTGGAGCCCAGCGGTGCCTGCGCGGCCCGGCTTACCTCGCGGATGCTGGTGGCGTTGAGGCCCACCCGCGCCAGCATCTGCGCGGCAGCAGCGACCACCCGTTGCGGTGCATCGGTCGTGCGGGGACTCATGGCACCGCTCCTTGCTAAGACAGTCGTCCTAGATTAGCGTACCCGGACTATAACAGTCGTCATACAACGCATGAATCTCTGGTTCCGCCTGCTCTGCCTGCTCGTGTGCAGCTTCTTCCGCCCGCGCCTGGCCGCCCCGCTGGGCGTGTCGCGGCTGCCGTTCCGGGTGCTGCCAAACGACCTGGACAGCAACCTGCACATGACCAACGGGCGCTACTGGAACATCTTCGACCTGGGCCGGCTCGACCTGATCCTGCGCATGGGCCTGGGCCGGGTGGCCCTGCGTGAGAAGTGGGCGCCGATCGTGGGCGCCGGCACCATCCAGTTCCGGCGCGAGCTCAAGCCGTTCCAGCGCTTCACGCTGGAAACGCGGCTGGTGGGTTGGGTCGGCACGCGGGTGATCATGGAGCAGCGCGTGCTGCTGGGCGAGGAGAAGATCGCCACTCGCGCGCTGCTGGTGACCGGCATCTACGATCGTCGCCAGCGCCGCTTCGTGGACATGCCGCGGATGATGCAGTCCATCGGCGCCGACGATGTCCCCTCCCCGCCCCTGAGCAAGGCCGCCGACGCGCTGTTGGCCGCCGATGCGGCGCTCAAGCAGGACGACGCCTGAGCCAGGCCCGCGTTACGGCGCCGCACCTACCCCGGCGACCGGGTCGAGCTGCACGACCTGGCTCCTGTCGCCCACGTGCAGCACGTACTCGACGTTCTGTTTCATCGTACTGAACGCCTCGCCGCCGGGCGCGCCGTCGTTGGCGCCCACGCTCAGCGTATGCCGGCCCCGTGGCAGCGGCTTGAGCATCAGCCAGTAACCGTCTGCCGCGGCGAGCCTGGAGGCGTCATCGTCCGGGTCGAGGCGGAAGCAGCCTTTGCCCTGCAGCGGTGCGCGAGTGAGCGCTCCCGGCCCGGCCTGCGGGATCTCCGCGTACGCGCCGGCCACGCACATCGCCACGGCCACGCCGATGGCGCTGCCCAGCGCCCGCATTCGCTTCTGCATTCCCTTGCCCGCATTGCGCCCTGCCCGGCAGCCCAGCGCGGCCCGGCGCCGCCCGGCGCAGGCAGAATCTACCGCATCAACGGCGCGCTGCGTGCAGCGCCCGGGCCACGGCTGCCTCGGCCAGCGGAGCCATGCGCGCGTATCCGGCGGCGGTGGGGTGCACGCCGTCGGCGGCGAGCGCCGCATCCAGCCCACCTGCGTCGTTGGCCAGCGCGCTGTGGTAATCCAGGTACACCAGCGTGTGCGCCTCGGCGTAGCGGCGCAGCGCCGCATTGAGCGCGCGCACCTTCGGTGCCGGTTGCACGCCGGGCTGCCACGGATACTCGCTGACCGGCAGCACCGAGGCCAGCACCACCGCAATCCCCTGCGCACGGGCCAGCGTGGCCATCGCCTGCAGATTGTCTTCGATCATCGCCTGCGTGGCCGGACCGGTGTTGCCGGCGATATCGTTGGTGCCGGCCAGGATCACCACCACCGCCGGCTGCAGCGCCACCACGTCCTGCTGGAAGCGCACCAGCATCTGCGCGGTAGTCTGCCCGCTGATACCGCGGTTGATGTAGCCCTTGCCGGCAAAGAAGGTCGCACTGCCGGTGCGGCCCCAGCCTTCGGTGATCGAATCGCCGAAGAACACCACCCGCGGCTGGCGCGGCGCGGCCGCCGGCAGCGCGGCGTTCTCCGCGCGATAGCGCTGCAGCTGTGGCCAGTCCAGCAGCCGCTGTTGCATGCCCTGGATCTGCGCCGGGGTGAGCTCGGCCACCGGGGTGCGCAGCAGTGGGTTGACCGCCGGTTGCTCGGCCTGGGCGGTGGCAGTCAGCAGCGACAGCGTGGCGGCCGCGGCCAGGGCATGCAGCAGTGAGGGCATCCAGGGTGCTCCGAAAGGGACGTCCGGCAGCCTAGCATGGCCCCCGCGCGCCTCTGCCGGGCAGCAGCGCGCGCCACATTTTCCAGGATCGCCACCAGCGCCGGAACGGCCGCCTTGCGCGCCGACGCAGGGCTGCATCATCGCCGCACAGACGTTGTTCGACCGCGGCCAGCACGCGTTCGGCGGCACGCCCGTCGCTGTCGGGGTGGATCTGCGCCGCGTAGGCGCCTCGCGCCTGTGCGCGCGCATCGGGCCGTGCCAGTGCCGCGTCGATCGCCGCATCGATCTGCTCCGGCGAACGCACATCGTGCATGCAGGGCTGCGGCTGGCGGTGGCAGAGGGTCACCACCGGCTTGTCGAGCAGGATGAACTCTTCCACCACCGAGGACGTGTCGCACACCAGCACGTCGGCAGCCTGCAGCATGGCCACCAGGTGCTCGGCCTCCAGGTAGCACGCATGCGGCCCGGCCAGGGCGCGATAGCGCGCGCGCAATGCCGGTGGCGACATCGGATGCAGGGTCAGCAACCAGTAGCGGTCGCCTCGTGCGATCAGTGCTTCGAGCACCGGCAGGCAGCGGCTGGCCTGGCTCAGCGGCGCATTGAAGGTGGAGGCATACATCACCCGCGGGCGCCCACCGGCCGCCGCCGCAAGCGCCTGCGCGCGCGTACCCGGCGCGGTGAACAGCGCATCCAGTTTCGGCCAGCCCGTCTGCACCACGCTGAAATCCCGCCGCTGTGCCGCCAGCTGCTGCAACGGCACGGTCGTGGCCGGTCCATGCGAGCAGTACAGGTCGAACAGGCCGAGCATGCGGAACTGGCCCTGGGCAGGGTCGCGCTTGTGCAGGTTCAGTCCGTGGAACAGCTGCACCTGCAGGCCGGGGAAAAACGGCGGAATCCGGTTCACGGTGGCAAACACCGCGTGCGGCTTGAAGGCGCGCAACTGCCATCCACTGCCAATCCGCTGCTCGCCCGGCCGCAGCCGCGCGGCCACCGCGTCCGGCGCCAGCCACAGTACCTGGTGCCCGCGCGCCTGCGCGCATGCCGCCAGCGGGCGCAGGATCGGCAGCGCGTACTCCTCCGAGGCGAGCATCACCCAACGCCGGGGCGCGTGCGGCAGCGGGACGGCGCCGGGCATGGAAGCGGCGGCCGTGCGCAGGTCAGGAAAGCGCACTGGCGGCCGACGGCAGGGGCGCGCCGGCGGTCACACCGGCCTGCGCACCGGGGCGCTCGCCCAGCAGCGCGCCCAGGCACTCACGAAAGGCGTGATCGCGTTGCAGGTAGCGCGCGCGGGCTGCCTGCCCGAGTGCGCTGCACTGCCCCTCGCTCAGTTGCAACGCCCGCCCCACCCCCGCTTCGATTGCTGCCGCATCCACGCTGTAGCGCTGGCTCAACCCCATCGGCGCGCCCGGGGTACAGGCCAGCAGCAACCCACAGTCGGCGTCGACCAGCTCGTTCATTGGCGCCGCGTCGGTGGTCAGCACCACCGCGCCCACGCTCATCGCCTCGGCGATCGAGTGGCCGTAGCCCTCGGCCTCGGAGGGACAGATATGGAAGCGGTGTGCATTCTGCAGGTGGCGCAGGACCTCATCGTCGAGGTACCCCGGATGCACCACGATGTTGTGCGAGGCCATCACCGGACGGGCATGTCGGCGGCGCTGCACCACTGTCAGGCACGGCCACTCCGGGTGGCGTTGCCAGGTATCCAGCAGCACCGCGGTGCCCTTGGCCGTGCTGCGCCCGGCGAGGTGGAAAAAGCCGGGCCCGCGCGCCACCGCCGGGTCGAAACGGTCGGCACAGGTAAAACCGGTGTACAGCGTTGCGCAGCCCAGCTGTGCGAACAGGGCTTCGGCATGTCGGGTCTTGCACAGCACACGCTCGAAACGCGGCAGCAGGGCAACCCAGTCCGGCGCGAACCACTCCGGGTTGGGGATCAGCAGGTTGCGCGCCGCGCAGCCCAGGGTGGGTGCATAGATGCGCTCCAGCGATACTTGCACGTCAAAGCGTCCGCGCAGCCGGCAGGATGCACGGGTCCACCACTGGTACATACGATTGCGCCAGCGGTGCCGCCCCAGGCCCACCGCGGCCACCTGGTGGCCGCTACGCAGCACATCGGCCACGATCGCCAGATCGCGGCTCAAACCGGCGCCGTTGTCGCGGGTGATGACACGCAGCTTGGCCACATCCTTGTCCTCGATCGCCGCGGCACCGCCGGCATGGTCGGCGCGGGTCGTCGTTTCCCTTCGGCATCATCGGCTGCCGCGCGGCCCGGATGCAAGCGGCGCCAGGATGCCGTCGGCTAGCGCCAGGCCACTATCTGCGCGCGCACCTGCAGCGCCTGCTCGATGCGGCGCAGGCAGCGGGTCCTGGGACTGACCAGGCACCAGTGCGCGCTGTTGCGCAGCAGCGGCAGGTCGGCGTGGTGGTCGGTATAGGCCATCGCCCACGGAGCGGCATAACCACGCGCGGCCAGCATCGGAATCTTGTTGGCGCCCAGGCAGTGCTGGTCGCTCACCCAGCCGCCCAGCCACGGGCGCAGCGTGGACGCCACCAGCGGCACCGCGGCCAGGCCCCCGCGCGCCAGCAGCGCACGTGCGAGCGGTTCCCAGCAGCCGGTGGCGATGACCACGCGGTCGCCTTGGGCCAGATGCGCCTGCAGGCGCGCCACGGCCGCCTCGATGAACACCTGTTCGCCCGCCTCGAACACCGCCTGCGCATGGGCCTGCGCCATCGCTTCGAGCTGCTCGCCACTGCGCCCGAAGGTGGCCACCCACACCGCGAAGCGGACCGGCACGCGGCGGCTGCCGGGCGCGGCCCACAGCGGCAGCAGCAGCGGCAAGGCCAGCAGCACCGTTGCCAGCCGCCAGGGCTGCTGGCGCAACAGCGTCTTGAAGAAGCGCGCCGCCGTCTCCCAGCGGGTCAGGGTCAAATCAAAGTCGAACACCACGACATTGCCAGTCTGCATCCGCGGCCCTCCTGGTTGCGGTTGGCCATTGTTACACCGCTGGCAGGCCGCCGGTGACGCCATCGAGGGCGCCCCTGCAGCGGCATCGCCGGACCAGGAGGGGCCACCTGCCCCGCACACCCGGGCAACGTGGCAGACTGCGTCGCGATTTCGCCACTGCGACAAGGACCGTCATGATCGTTCCCGAGTACTGGGCCGAAGCCCGCCACGAAGTTCGCTACAAGCGCCGTCGGATCGTCGTGCGCCGCTTCGGCTGGTCCGATGACAGCGTGGCCGCCGCCCAGGTCCACGCCGAGGCCCGCGCCAAGGAAGCGCTGCTGGCCATCGCCGCCGGTCAGGCGCTGCCGCGCCAGGAGCGTCGCACCGGCTACGGCGTGGAAGGCGTACCGATCCGTGAGCAGATCGTCGAGCGCCACGGCGACGCGGTGATCACCCGCAACAGCTATGGCGCCCTGTGCCTGAACACCCCCGATGTGGTGTTTGCCGATATCGACCATCACCCACAACCGGCCGGCTGCGTGCTGCCTGGCCTGGTGGCCGCTGCGCTGTGGCTGGTAGTGGCCCTCACTGCCGGCAACCTGTTGCATTGGGTGGCCGGGGTGCTGCTGGCCACCGTGGCGGTGGTGGCGGTCAATGCCATCGTGCTCGGCCTGCGCCGTGCCAGGCATCGTCCGGCCGATGTGGAAGCGCGTGCGCTGGCGCGGGTCGAGCAGTTCGTCGCCCAGCACCCGCAATGGCACCTGCGTGCTTACCGCACGCCGGCCGGGCTGCGCCTGCTGGCCATGCACGCCACTTTCTCCGCGCGGGATCCGGCGGTGCAGGCGCTGTTCGATGCGCTGCAGACCGATCCGCTGTATGCGCGCATGTGCCGGGTGCAGCACTGCTTCCGCGCGCGGCTCACGCCCAAGCCGTGGCGGGTGGGCCTGCGCCGGCGGATCCGCCCGCCGGTGGCGGCGTGGTCGCCCGAGCAGGCCTTCCTGCCCGGGCGGCTGGAGTGGATCGCCGAGTACCAGCGCAAGGCGCAGGGCCATGCAGCCTGCCGCTTCCTGCGCGCCTTCGGTGACGAGCACCGGGTGGATGCCCGGGCCGAGGCTGTGCGCGCGCTGCACGATCGCATCGCCAGGGCCTACGAGCCTCTGCCGCTGGCCTGAGCGCCGCGCTCAGAAGCCGTCGAGCGTGCGCAGCAGCGAGCCGAAGGTGAGATAGAACGCGTCGTGCCCCCCCTGGGCACGGCCATAGCCCAGGAACACCGGGCCCAGGAAGGTATCGGCGCCGACGAAGATGCTGCCGGCGGTCTGCATGCCATCGATGTCCACCGCATCGCGGCGCTGCCAGAAACCGCCCCATTCCAGGCTGCCGCCCACGTACAGCGGAATGGTCAGCAGCGAATCGGCATGCGCCACGCGGCGGTAATACACCACCCGTGCCAGCGCCGTCTGCGGGGCGAAGATGGCCTCCTCCGGGTAGCCGGACAGGTTGCCCAACCCGCCCAGGAAGCCGTACGTGGCCAGCAGGTCATCGCCGCCGTGCGCCGATGACGCGCGCACGCCGCCCAGCCACCGGTTGCGCCCGTGGGCCCATGCGCCATCCCACTGCAGGCGGGTGACCGCAGCCGGATCGTCGGTTCCCAGCGCCGCCAGGTAGTGCTGCCGGGTCAGCGACAGGCGCTGGCCGCGACTGGGAAAGGCCGAGCTGTCGATCGAATCGTGGCGCAGCTGCCAGCCCACGCTGCCCATGTCGGCGCGGTAGTTGCCCAGCTCGCTGGGGTTGCCCACGTCCAGGCGCAGGCGCTCGCGACCGCGTTCGGCAAACCCGGCCAGCTCCCAGTCCGGGTGCGGCGAATAGGCCCAGCGCAGCCCGCCCAGCCATTGGCTGTAACGGAACTCGGCCAGCGCGCCGCCGCCGGTCAAGGCCAGGTCGAGATCGGTGGCGCGGTACTTGGCATAGGTGGACAACGCATGCCGTCCGCTGCGGCCGAACGGACGGTAGTACTCGGCAAATGCCTCCTCCACCTCGCCGAGCCCCACGCGCAGCTTCAGCTCGGCCCCCTGGTCGCTCAGCCCGGTACGGGTCAGCTCGCTGATCAGCTGGTAGTTGCTGCTGCCGTCGAAATCGTCGGACAGGCGCAGCGCGAAGTGCAGGAAATCCGGCCCCCAGCGTTTGTCCTGCGGTGCCAGCACCACGCCCTGGCGCCCTTCCCGTGTATCCAGCCGCCACTGCACCTGCTCGTAGCGGCCCTCGCCATAGGCGGTGGCGACCTGCTGCTCGATGCGCTCGGGCGCCAGCGGCTGGCCCAGCTGCGGTTGCAGGCGTTGCTCCAGGTAACGCGCGGTACGCGTGCCGTCGCGCTGCACATCGATGAAGGACACCTGCGGTGCTGCGTAGTCCGGCGGCCGGTGCCGACGCTGGAAGGCGGCGTAGTCGCCGGCGTCCACCTGGTAGCGGCGCACCTGCGCCACGCTGGCCTGGGCAGCCTGTTCGCCGATGCCTACCGCCTGTGGCGAGCGATTGAACTCCTGGCTGCCCATGTCGCCCAGCGGTGGGGTCACCAGCAGGTCCTGCGGGCCCAGCGTGGCCAGCTGCGCCAGCACCTCGCGCTGCATCAGCACGCTGGCCATCTGGTGGCTGATCGCCAGCGGCGAATCCAGCTGCGCCTCGGTCATCAACGGGGTACCCACGCGCGACACGATCAGGCGCTGGGCCCCGAGCCGACGCGCCTCATCGATGGGCACATTGTCGACCACCCCGCCATCCACCAGCAGGCGTCCCTCGTAGCGCACCGGCGCGAACACGCCCGGCACCGACATGCTGGCGCGTATCGCCAAGGCCAGGTCGCCCTGGGCGAACACCACCTTTTCGCCGCTGACGATATCGGTGGCGATCGCGCGGAACGGAATCGGCAACCGGTCGAAATCACGCACCTGCCAGGTCGGCAGCAACAGCCGGCGTAGCAGCATCTCCAGTTTCTGGCCCTGGATCAGCCCCTGCGGAAACGCGATCCTGCCATCGCTCAGCCCCACCTCCACGCCGCCCAGCAAGCGCAGGTCGTCCTCCTTGCGGCGCATGCTGCGCTCGTTGCGCGGCGGCTTGTCGTGCAGCACCTCGGCCCAGTCGATGCGGTCCAGTACCGCCTCGATCTCATCGGCGGTGTAGCCGGAGGCGTACAGGCCGCCCACCACCGCGCCCATCGAGGTACCGACGATGCAGTCGATCGGCACGCGTTCGCGCTCCAGCACCTTGAGCACGCCGATATGCGCCGCGCCGCGCGCGCCGCCACCGCCGAGCACCAGGCAGGTGCGTGGGCGCTCCGTGGTGGCGGTGCCGGGGGTGGCATCCAGGGCAGCAGGTGCCTGGGCACCGGCCAGTGCAGGCAGCATCACCAGCATGCAGGCGGCCAGCGCCGCGCGCACACGCTTACCGCACCGTGCTGCTCGTCCGGTCTGCATCAGGCTTCTCCGCGGGTGCGCCCATGCACCCCTCACCCGCCGCACTCTGCCTGCCGGTGGCGGCCGCGTCCAGACGTGCAGCCGGTTGCCGCGCGCCGGGCCTACTCGGCGCCCAACAACCGCAGGTGGCCATCGGCCGCCGGATCCATGACCAGGTAAACCACCTCGCCGCCCTTGCGATACCCCACCGAGCACACGGCCTGCCACCCTTGGCCGCAGTCGAGCTCCGGGTAGGCGGCGATGGGCGCGGCGCCGTCATAGTCGTGGGGTTCGGCGATCCAGCCGTGCTGGCGCAGTGCACTGCGCGCAG
The DNA here is from genome assembly GCA_002435595.1 of Stenotrophomonas maltophilia. Lineage (GTDB taxonomy): Bacteria > Pseudomonadota > Gammaproteobacteria > Xanthomonadales > Xanthomonadaceae > Stenotrophomonas > Stenotrophomonas maltophilia_AC. Next base: position 14,417 of record DJBL01000164.1, on the reverse strand, counting down.
ATGCGTAATCCATGCCGGGGCGGATGCCGAGCGACGCCAGTGCGGCGGGCAGCGGCGTACTGGCGTCGTCGCCGGGGGCGGCGGCGGGGGCGGTCGCGGGCACGACGGCCAGCAACAGGGAAATCAGGAGGGCATTCATTGCAGCGCAGGATAACCCGGGCGCTGCTGCGCGGCATGCAGCACCGGAAGACAATCGGCCGCCCCGTGTGGGGCGGCCGATCGGGTTGGACAGCGGGTGCGGTGGACTGGCATCGACGGTCGTCGACCTGCAGCAACGGCAGTCGACCAACGGTCGCCTCTACCGTGGGTTTTTCACGTAGGTGTCGAACCAGTTGAGCATTTCATAGACCAGCTGCTCGTTGGATTCCAGCGCGGTATACCAGTGCGGCTCGTTGGGCAGCATCACCAGGCGGGTGGTGCCGCCGTTGCCGCGGATGGCCTGGTAGAGCTTGCGCGACTGGAACGGCTCGGTGCCCGGGTTGGCGTCGTCCTCGCCGTGGACCAGCAGCAGCGGCAGCTTGATTTTGTCGGCATAGAAGAACGGCGACGCCTTCAGGTACACGTCCTGTGCCTGCCACACCGAGCGACGCTCGTTCTGGAAGCCGAACGGGGTGAAGGTCTTGTTGTACGACCCACTGGTCGCCACGCCCGCCTTGAACAGGGTGGTGTGCGCGATCAGGTTGGCGGTCATCAGGCCACCGTGGCTGTGTCCGGTCACGCCGATCCGGTTGCGGTCGACCACGCCCAGGTCCACCGCCTTGTCCACCGCCGCCTTGGCGTCGGCTTCAAGCTGTTCCAGGTAGGTGTCGTAAGCGGTCTTCGGATCGCCCACGATCGGGAACGAGGCGTTGTCGATGATCGCGTAGCCGGCCAGCAGCATCAGCCGGTACGGTGCCAGGCGGGTGAAGGTCTGCTGCGAGCCGGACACCTGCCCGGCCTGCGCGGCGTTGGCGAAATCGGCCGGATAGGCGTACAGGATTGCCGGCACGCGCTGGCCTTCCTTGTAGCCAGGCGGGGTGTACAGGGTAAAGGACAGGTCCACGCCATCGGCGCGCTTGTAGGTCACCAGCCGCTTCTGGATCTGGCGCACTTCCGGGGTCGGATCGGTGAGCCGGGTCAGCGCGGTGGCGGTGGAGGCGTACAGCGCCTCACCGTCCTTCGCCGCCGTTGCGCGCTCGCCCTGCTGGCGCACGAAGGCGTTCGGCGGGTCCATCACCGACTGGTGCCAGGTCAGGTAGCGGCCGGGCGTGGCGGTCAGGCCCAGCACCTGCTCATACGCATCGGCACCGCTGCGGAACAGGCGCTCGGTCTTCAGCGAGCCCAGGTCCAGGCGGTCCAGGAACGGCCGATCCCCCTGCGGCGAGGCCCCCTGCCCGCGCAGGAACACGAAGGCACCGTCCTGGCGCACCACCGGGGCCCCGTTGGGCAGGCGCTTGAACACCAGGTTGCCCGGGTCGGCGTACTGCTCGTCGCTGGACAGGTCCCACAGCAGGCGGCCTTCCTTGTTCGGCTGGTCCACATCGACGATACGGGTCTGGCGCCAATGCCGGTTCTCGTCGTTCTCGAACAGGAACGACACCGCCGGATCGGCGCTCCAGGCGATGCCTTCGAAGCGCTGCGCCGTGCGGGCGATTTCCTGCGGCTTGCCGGTGAACGGCGCCTTCAGCGACAGCACCCGGTCGCGATGCGGCACCGTTACCTTCCAGTCGCCCTTGTCCAGCGCCTCGGCATACACCAGCGTGGCCGGCTCGGTGGAGCGCCAGTCAAACTCGCGCGGGCCTTCGGGCACGCCGTGCACCGGCACGCGGTCGGCCAATGGCAGGCTGGCGATCGGCGTACTGCGGCCGGTGCCAAGGTCGAGCACCGCCACGTCATTGGCGAACCGCTGGTAGGTCACCGCATGCGAGAACGGTGCCTTCAAGGTTTCGGTCAGCACATGCACGCCATCGGGCGCGGCGTTGACCCCGTCGTACAGGGCCGGCGCGCCGACGGTGCGCACGCTGCCGGCGGCGACATCCACCACCGCCAACTGCGAGGCACCGTAATAGGCGAACAGCTGCTCATCGTGCGCGCTGGTGAGCGTATCGCGTGCCTCGTAGGTGCTGCTCTCGCCGCTGCTGCCCAGCGACTCCTGCACGTCCGGGCCGCCCGCGCCCGTGCCGCTGGACGGTGCCGGGCCCTGGTTGGGCGGCACCAGCTTGACCAGCAGCTGCTGGCCACCGCCCAGCCACTGCACCGTGCCGCCGAAGATCGGGTTGAGCTGTACGTTGGGAATCTGCTTGACCTGCCCGGTCGCCGCATCGCCCACCCACAGCTGCACGGCAGTATCCACCGCGTTCTGGAACGCGAAGCGCTGGCCGTCCGCCGACCATTGCGCCGCACCCGCGCAGCCCTGCGGCAACGCCACCTTGGTGTGCTTGGCAGTGCCCACATCCACCAAGGTGAAATCGGCCACGCAGGCCGGGATTCCATAGCCACCCTGGGTATCGTGGCGGCTGCGGTTCTTCGGCTCCAGGCGCACGCCGGCCAGCTTGAGGTACGGCTGGGCAACGCGCTCGATCGACGGATAGGTCTGCGCGGTGGTCAGCAGCAGGCGCTGGCCGCTGGGGTCCAGGCTGGGCACGGGCGGTGGTGGCGCCTTGAGCACCTTGAGCAGGTGTTCCGGCGGTTTGTCATAGCCGGCGAAAGCCGGCGTGGCGGCCAACAGGCCGAGCGTGGCAACGGCGACAGCCGCAGCCAGCGAGGTACGACGGATCAGCATCCCTATCCCCTTGCAGTGGTCATGAGTGCCCGTACGCGGGCATGACCCGAATCTAGCACCGCTTGGACCGATCCGAATGGGCCGAAAGGGCCAACCGCCCGACCCCGCAAAGGCGTTCCCTTCACGGCGTCGGGTCCCCCTGCCCCGCTACTGCCGCGCGTGCACGTCCCAGGTCACCACATAATCCGGATCGACCACCGTGGCCCCGGTGGAGAGCAGCCGGTACTCGCCCGGCTCGGCGGCCATGTAATTGTCCAGCATCGGTGGAAGATAGCGCTCATGCCCGTCGACATCATCGGCCAGCACCACGCCTTCGTCGACACTGATCCGCAGCACCCTGCCAGCATATTGCTGCAGTCCCTGCACCTGGCCATCGCCGCCGTAGCGGGTAACACCGACCAGTACCACCTTGCCGATCATCTGCTCGGCCTTGGCGCCATCCAAGGGCGGCATTACGTGAGTCGCCGTGTCGTTCATGCGTGCACCTCCGCGATGTCCACGGTCATCCTAGACCAGTTGCGCGCCGTATTGCGTACGTGCGTTTCACCTTAATCTGCGCTTCACCTGGCCGGCGCTGCGGGCAGCGTTCATCACGCAAGGATCGCTCATGTTGGGGTGCGCATCCGCACGAACCTGGACCATCGCCCTCTGCGCGGCCTCGCTGTGCGCGTGTGCACCTGCAACCACGCCTTCGCCGACTGCTCAAGGACCGGCCACCGCCCCACCCGGCGCCTTTGACGCTGCCGCGCCGGCCACCTTCACCGCCGAACAACTGCTGCCGGGCTTGTTGGACCTGATCCAGGCCACGCCGTCGGCCAGCGAACTTACCGTAGGGGCTTGAGATGAAAAAGGCGGGCGGCGCCCGGACACGACTGGACCTCGACTTCATCGATACCACAGCGAATCAATCTGCGCCCGCCACGGAGATATGCAAGATCGCTTTTGATCGGTTCGCATCCGGTCTCAAGGCGCAGGGCTTCGTCTGCGAGAGCGTAAGCGGCGAGCACGGCAGGGTTGCCTACGTGCAGTTTCAGCGCGAACGCATGCGCGTCATCGTGGACAGGATCGGCGTGCCGTCAACCTCGCCCCGGCACATCGCACATACCTGCGTCCACCATGTGACCGTGGATTGAGAGACACGGCTCTGCAACCGCGCGATGCAGACCCGTGCAACGTAAAATCGGGAACCATCAAAGTGATCGTGCACGCGTCAGATTCTGGGCGGTAGTCTCTGCAGACGTCTCCACGACCACTCCCAAACCCGTTACTGCCGAGAGCCTGGATCTGGTCGCACGCCAAGCGTGACGCCCGACCAGGTGTCCAATCTTCGCGGCGTACCTGACGGCTCACCTCAGCTTGCGAACCAGGTCGATGCGGCAATCGCTTGCCCATCGGCCCGCAGCGGAGGTCGTCAGGCCGCCACGCCAGGGGAGGCCATCAATCCCTGGCGCGATCGAAACGTGCCGTCCGCAGCACCGGCTGGCCGTCGCGGAAATAGGCCTCGGTTTCGGTCAGGACCTTGCCGTCGGCGCTCACGGTGTACACGCGGGTGGAGCGCGGAATGTTCTGGTAGATGAATTGCACCACCAGTACACCGGGCGCGGGCATCTTCCCTGCCACGCGGTCCACTGGATAGGTGCCGGTGGCCGGGGCGGGCGTGCCATCCAGCACCATCGTGGAGGCAGCATCCAGCCGGTTGCCGCTGTGCTCGACGATGGCGACCCGGGAGGACCACTTGCTGCCGGGCACTTCCGCAAACTCCAGGGTAACGCTCTGCGGGCGCGCCTGGGCAGGCATCGGCAGCGTTGCCACATCCAGCGTCCAGCGCCCTGCCAGCGGTGAAACCGCCCGGGGCGCGGCAACTGTCGAGGACACCGGCAGCAGCAACAGGGCGAGCGATGCGGCAATGACGTTCTTCATGCGACCTCCACTGCGAACCGGGGTTGACCCCTGCCTTCTAGACCCCGCCCATGGGCCGGTCAAGACGCAGCGCACGATGCCCGCCCGCGCCGAGGCGGTCCAACGGCCGCCAGCGGCAGGCTTGGTGCGTACCGTCAGCCAGCCCCCGCGCGCGGCGTCACCACGCCCTTGAAATCGATCGGAATGGCAAACCCCTCCAGTTTCATCCACGGCGCGGGCTCGGCCTGGACCTGGATGTCGAAGTCACGGGTGATCAACGCACAGAACAGCACCAGTTGCGCGTGCCCGACCGCACTGCCGATACACGCGCGCGAGGAAAACCCGAAGGGCACGTAGGCACCCTTGTTGGGCTGACGGCGCGATGGCAGCCAGCGGTCCGGATCGAACACGTCGGGCTGATCCCAGAATTCGGGGGAATGATGCTGGTAGTACGAGGACAGCTCGTAGGCCGCGCCCTTCTTGATGGACACCCCTTCGGCCTCGATGTCGTGCCAGGCCGGGCGCCGCAGCGCGAACAACCCCGGCCACACCCGGATCGTCTCCTTGATGAAACGCGAGGTACACGGCAGCTCCCGCATGGGCAGGGTGTACAACGTCTCCAATGGGAGCGCGGCGGTCTCCGCACGGATCCGCGCCTGCCATTCCGGGAAGCGGTGCATGGCATACAGCAGGCTGGCGGCCGTGATCCCGGGCAACCCGGACATGCCGGCCAGCACGGTCGAGATGAGGTAGGCCACGCGATCCACGCCGATACGGCCGACCAGGGGCAGCAGCGACTGCAGGAAATCGTCATGCGCGCGGGTATCGCGCACGCGGCGCTTGATGTGTCGCACCACCGTGCGCGCCGCCCTGCGCGACAGGTGCAGGTTCAACAGGCGGCGCAAGACGCCGAAGTCCTGCAGCACGATCCCGCTGTAGCGGGTCTTCTGCTCGCCGATCAGCGCATCGGTATCGCGCGCGTCCATGCCATCGATGAGCAATGGCAGCAGCGGCTCGGAGATCGCCCACCAGCTGAGCTCGCTCAGGTCCTGGACCGCCCCGCAGCGCCGGGAAAGGAAGGCGTGCATGCGTAGATACAGCGCACGCATCTGCTCGGGTGCGGCCAGGCGACCGCCCTGCTCGCTCAGCAGCGCGCGCACCTCGCGCCATGCCACCGGCGGTGCCGCTCCGCGCAGCCCGAGATAATCGATCAGCGAATCCGGCACCGTGTGCTGGTCGGTGTTGGCCTTGTCGACTTTCACCGCCAGGGCCGGGTCGAAAATACCCACGACATCATTCTGGAAGTTGAGTACCGGGCCTTCCTGGCGGACCCGTTCCAGCAGATCATCGATCGAAATGACTTCCGTGCCTGCGCTGCGATCCGCCATGGCCCCTCCGAGGCCAGGGGTGGCCATCGACCACCCCTGGAGGTTCATGAAAACACGCGAAAAACGCTGCGTTTAGAAAATGATCCAGTAGATGTACTTCGAGCGGATGCTCTGGGTCGGACTGTGCGAACGCAGATTGAGGGAAACCTGCAAGGCGCGAACAAGATTAGCCATGGTATGACTCCCTGGTTTCGTTGTGGTCCCAACATCAATACCAGACAAGGCTTGCCTGGCGACCTCTTGTAACACGCAAAACCCGGTGCAACGCATATTTCACGTGATTAATACCAAGCACATCGGATTGGCCGGTATTTCACTGGCGAGCCCACCTATTCAACGAGAAACTCATCACATTTTGCGGCGCGTCAGCGACGGGCATACACCTCATGACAGTGACGCGCGCCGAGCGCGTCCAACTGCCCGAGTGCCACTGGCGGCAACGCTCGGGCATGGATGCCACACGCTAGAATGCCCCCCATGCGAACCGTCCACGCCCTGCGCTACATCACCCCCCTCCGCGAAGGCGGCTCCCTGCCCGCCGTGGTCGAGACCGACGACGATGGCATGGTCGTGCTCAAGTTCCGCGGTGCCGGGCAAGGCCCCAAGGCGCTGATCGCCGAGCTGATCGCCGGGGAAATGGCGCGCAGCGTGGGCCTGCCGATCCCGGAGATCGTGTTCGTGGAGCTGGACCGTGAGTTCGCCCGCACCGAGCCCGACCCGGAGATCCAGGACCTGATCCGTGCCAGCGAGGGACTCAACCTGGGCAGCGACTACCTGCCCGGCGCGATCAACTACGACCCGGCCGCGATGCCGGTGGATGCCGACCTGGCCTCGCGGATCGTGTGGTTCGACGCGCTCACCAGCAACGTGGACCGCACCGCGCGCAACCCCAACCTGATGGTCTGGCACCGTCAGCTGTACCTGATCGACCACGGCGCGGCGATGTACTTCCACCACGACTGGGCCAACGCCAACGATGCCTGCGAAAAGCCTTTCGTGCTGATCCGCGACCATGTGCTGCTGCCGTTCGCCACCAGGATCGCCGAGGTCGATGCCGCGCTGGCCGCGCTGCTCAGCGATGCCGAGATCGAGCGCATCGTCGGCCTGGTGCCGGACAGCTGGCTGGTGGAGGAGCCGTTCTTCGACAGCCCGGCGGCGTATCGCCAGGCGTATGTCACCTATCTCAAGCGCCGCCTGCAGGTGCGTGCCGTCTTCGTCCAGGAGGCCGTCCGTGCCCACGCTGCACACGTATGACTACGCGGTGATCCGCGTGGTGCCCCGCGTTGAACGCGAGGAGTTCATCAACGTCGGGGTGATCGTGTCCTGCCCCGGGGCCAAGCACCTGGAAGCGGCCATCGAGATCGATCCGGCGCGCCTGCAGGCGTTCGCGCCCGCACTGGACCTGGAGGCACTGCAGCCGTGGCTGGATGCGATCGTGGCGATCTGCCGCGGCGATGCCAATGCCGGCCCCATCGCACAGCTGCCCGCGCGCGCGCGCTTCCACTTCCTCACCGCCAGGCGCAGCTCGGTGGTGCAGATGTCCAGCACGCACGTGGGCCGTACCGCCGACCCGGCCGGCGTGGTGGAACACCTGCTCGAGCGGATGGTGCGGGTACCGCGCTAGCGCGGGGGCGCTTACTTGGGCGCGCCGCCGCTCCAGCGGCTGGTGATCTGGCTGCGGATCGGCGTGCGCGCTGCGTTGGTCGCGGTGGGCTCGAAGCGCATCGCCTTGATCGCGTTGACCGCCCAGCCGGCATGCGCGCCGGCCGGCTTGGCATCGATCACCTCCACGTCGGTGGTGCGCCCGCGCGCCGTGATCGTGTAGGCCAGGGTGACTTCTTGGGCGAAGGCCACGCGCTTGGGGTCCGCGCCGGCCTTCGGCGTGAACTGGCCTGGTACGGGCGTCCAGTAGGTGAGGCCCTGGGCCGGGGTCAGTTCCAGCGGCCCGACATCGGCGGAAAAGGCCGCCGGGCTGAGTGCCAGGGCCAGGGCGAGTGCAGCGCTGCGCAACAGGGGCATGTGCATGATCTTCCTTGTCAGCCAGTGAACCGGAGACCGAAGGGTACTTGCATCGCGCACCCCGCCGCTAGGGGCTGCGCCTGATCACGCCCACGCTGACCTCGAAGCCGGGAATCCGGTCCCATTGCTCACGCGGGTAATGCCCGGACTCCACGCCCATGCCGATTTCATAGCCGACGCTGCCCGCCCCTGCCCGCCAGGTGTATGGCGCGCCACTGCTCCAGCCGCAGCAGAGATAGGTCAACAGCGGCAGGCCGAAGGTCTGGTGCAGGTAGGTCTCCACGGCCGCGGCCGACGCGCCACGCACGCGGTAGCGCGCGGTCATCGGCTGCAGGTAGGAGGCGTCATCCTGCTCGCAGCCCAGGTATTGCAAGGCAGCGGGTTTGCGGCCGATGGCCTGCAGGAAGTCCTCGCAGCGGGCATCGGGCCGGGCCAGGCCCTGCTGGCGGCCGTGCGCCTGCCAGTCGGCCAGCGCCTCGGCCGGGGTGGCCGCACGTGCGCCGGCAGCGCCGGCCAGCACCAGCACCCACGCCAGCGACAACATCGGCACGCAAGCGGCGCGGGGGAGACGGATGCTCATGGGGGGCGTGCCGAGGGCGTGGAGACGGTGACCGCATGGTAGTCGATGCGGTCACCGCGCCGGTCACTTCGGCAGCGCGTAGGCAATCACGTAATCGCCCGCCGGGGTCTCCATGAAGTGGTGGCCACCGGCCATGATGACCACGTACTGGCGCCCACCGAACGCGTAGATCATCGGGTTGGCCTGGCCACCGGCGGGCAGCTTGGCGTGCCACAGCTCCTTGCCGGTCTTCAGGTCGATCGCGCGCAGCAGGTCATCGGTGGCCGCGGCGATGAAAATCAGGCCGCTGGCGGTGACGACCGAACCGCCGTTGTTGGGCGTGCCGATCTCGATCGGCAGGCCCGAGCGGATGCCGAACGGGCCGTTGCCGCGCGCACTGCCGAACGGGCGATCCCACAGCGTCTTGCCGCTGCGCAGATCGACCGCGCGGATGCCACCGTATGGGGGCTGCTTGCACAGCAGCTTGGTGAACGGCAGGCGCCAGCCGGCGTTGACGTCGATCGCATACGGCGTGCCCACCTGCGGATCCCCCGCGCCTTCGGCGCCGCCCTTGTCCGCGCGCACGTCCTCGCGCGGCACCCAGCCCAGCTTGTCGGCCTTGGCCCGCGGTACGAGCAGGTTGTAGTTGGGCATGTCGTTGTAGTTGGCCACGATCACGCCCCGACGCGGGTCCACCGACACACTGCCCCAGTCCGAGCCACCGTTGTAGCCGGGGTACTCGATGGAATGCCGGTCGGCGGTGGGCGGGGTATAGAAGCCCTCGTAGCTGGCCTTGCGGAACTGGATGCGGCAGACCAGCTGGTCGATCGGGGTGATGCCCCACATGTCGCGCTCGGTGAGGTCCGGCTTGCGCAGCGTGTGGTACAGCGAGAACAGCTGCGTGGGCGAACGCTGCCCGGGCTCGACGCCGCCGGTGGGCACCTTGCGCTCTTCGGCCGGGGTCAGCAGTTGCCCGGTGCGGCGATCAAGCACGTACATGTCGCCCTGCTTGGTCGGCAGCAGGATCGCCGGCACCTTGCCGGCGGCGGTGGGGTAATCGACCAGCGTGGCCTGCGACCCCATGTCGTAGTCCCACACGTCCTTGCGCACCGCCTGGAAATGCCAGGCCGGCTTGCCGGTGTTGACGTCGATGGCGACCAGCGAGGTGGCGTACTTGTTCTGGTTCGCGGTGCGCGAGCCACTCCAGTAGTCGCCGGCCGAGTTGCCCATCGGCAGGTACACCAGGCCCAGCTGGTCATCGCCGGTGGCGGTGGTCCACATGTTGGGGGTGCCGCGGGTGTAGGTCTTGCCCTGGGCCGGCAGGCCGGTCAGCTCCGGCTGGTCCATGTCCCAGGCCCAGCGCAGCTTGCCGGTAACCGCGTCGTAGGCCTGGATCACGCCGGAGGGCGCGTCGCGGCGCTGGCCATCGAGCACCTGGTGGCCGGTGACGACCACGCCCTGCACGATCGCCGGCGGCGAGGTGATCGAGACATAGCCGGCCGGGCTGTCGCCCATGCCCTGGGTGATGTCGACCTGGCCGTTGTTGCCGAAGCCGGCGCAGGGCTTGCCGGTGGCGGCATCGACCGCGATCAGGCGACCGTCCAGGGTGCCTTCGATGATGCGCGCGGCGCAGGCGCTGCGCGGCAGCTGGGTGAGCACCGGTACGCCCGGCGCGGCATTGGCCAGGTCGGCGGCGACATCCGCATCGGCGGTCTGCTGCGCGGTGGCCGGCACTTCGTAATACGACACGCCACGGCAGGCCGCCGTGTACGGGATCGACTTGTCCTTGATCTTCGGGTCATAGCGCCAGCGCTCGGTACCGTCGGCGGCATTGAGCGCCACCAGCTGGTTGCGCGCGGTGCACAGATACAGTGTGTCGCCGACCTTGAGCGGGGTGGTTTCCGCGCCCCAGCGCTTCTCGGGCAGGTCGCCGGTGCGGAACAGCCAGGCCTGTTCGAGCGTGCCGACGTTTTCCGGCGTGATCTGCTGCAGCGGCGAGAAGCGCGTGGCCGCGTTGTTGCGCCCGTAGGCCGCCCAATCGCCGTCGGCCGGCTTGTCAGCCGGCTGCAACGGTGCATCGGCGGTGGGCGCCAACCCGGCGCTGGTCACCGGTTCGGGGAAATCACCGCGGGCGGCGGTGATGCCATGCGGGACGAAGGCGAGCACGAACGCCGCCACGAACACCACCGCCAGCACGCCGGCCAGGCTGCGCGAGAGCCGCCGCGTGAACGGCCGGTCCAGCGTGGGCAGCAGCAGCGCCAGCACGAAGCCGATGCCCACGATCAGCCCCAGCCGCGGCACCCAACGCCAGTAGTCGCTGCCCGACTCCCACGCGGTCCACAGCAGCGTGCCCACGAACACCGCGCCAAACCACAGCGCACCGGCACGCCGGTTGCCCCACAGCAGCACGCCGGACACCAGCAGCCCCGCCCCGGCCAGCACGTAGTACCACGAGCCGCCGAGAGTGGCCAACCAGGCGCCCAGTCCGCCCAGCACCACCCCGAGCAGCACCAGCACGATGGACAGCAGGGTCACCAGACCGTGGCGTGGGCGCCGGGTGGCGGACGGGGAATCGGGGGGAATTGCATGCGGCGAGGCGGACATCGTGCTCTCCAGGCGGCGCGGCCGGGGGGGGCTCCGGCGGCAGGGGGACGGCCAGTGCGGACGCAATCGTCCGCTGGTTCGGGTGCCGTTATCCCACCGTGCCCGTGAAGTGCATGCGTTCTTTCGGCGTGCCGCCATGATCGGCAAGGTGCGCCCGCGAAATGCCCGGCCCGGACACGACAACGCCGGCACTAGGCCGGCGTTGTCGCGGTACCGCAAGGCCGATGCGATCAGGCCTGCGGGGTCTCGTCACCGGCCACCGGTGCGATCCCGGCACTGCCTTCCACCGGCGGCACCGCATCCACCACCAGCTCCTCGTCGTCGATCGAGGCATCCATGCGTTCAACCGCCTGGAGCTTCTCGTCCTTGGACAGACGGATCAGGGTCACGCCCTGGGTGTTGCGGCCCACGCGGCTGATTTCCGAACCGCGGGTACGCACCAGCGTGCCGCCATCGGAGATCAGCAGCACTTCGTCGGCCGCGCCCATCAGCACCGCGCTGACCAGCTTGCCGTTGCGCTCGGTGGTCTGGATGCCGATCACGCCCTGGGTGCCACGGCCCTTGCGCGGGTAGTCCGGCAGCGGCGTGCGCTTGCCGTAGCCGTTCTCGGTGGCGGTCAGGATGTACAGCATGCTGTCGTCGTCGCCGACCTCGATCACGGCATCGCCGTTCTCGCTGGCGGTCTCTTCGACATTGCCATCGTCCTCGTTCTCGTCTTCGCTGCCGCCGGCACTCTCGGCCACGATCAGGCTCACGACTTCTTCGCCCTTGGCCATCTTGATGCCGCGCACGCCTGTGGCGGTACGGCCCATCGAGCGGACCTTGTCCTCGCCGAAGCGCACGGTCTTGCCGTTGGAGGCGAACAGCAGGATGTCGCGGTCGCCGTCGGTGAGGCCTACGCCAACCAGCGCATCGCCCTCGTCGAGGTTGATGGCGATCTTGCCGCGTGCCAGGCGGAAGGCGAATTCGCTGAGCGGGGTCTTCTTGACCGTGCCGTTGCGGGTGGCGAAGAACACGAACTGGCGTTCGGCGTACTCGCGCACCGGCAGCACCGCCTGCACCCGCTCACCGGGTTCGAGCGGAATCCAGTTGATGATCGGGCGGCCACGGGCGTTGGAGCCGGCTTCGGGCAACTGGTGCACCGGCAGCCAGAACACTTTGCCGGCGCTGGTGAAGGTCAGCAGCGTGTCGTGGGTGTTGACCAGCCACAGCTGCTCGATGAAATCCTCTTCCTTGGTCGAGGCCGCGCTGCGGCCACGGCCGCCCCGACGCTGCGCACGGTAGGCGCTGACCGGCTGGCGCTTGACGTAGCCGGCGTGGGACAGGGTAACCACCACGTCTTCCGGGGCGATCAGGTCGAGGATGTCCAGGTCTTCTTCGCTGTGGCGGATCTCGGTGCGGCGATCGTCGCCGAACTCGGTGCGCACGTTGATCAGCTCTTCGCGGATGACCTGCAGCAGGCGGTCCGGATCTTCCAGGATGTGGATCAGCCCGGCGATGGTTTCCAGCAGCTGCTTGTACTCTTCGGTCAGGCGATCCTGCTCCAGCCCGGTCAGGCGGTGCAGGCGCATTTCCAGGATCTGGGTGGCCTGGATCTCGGTCAGCTGGTAGCCGCCGGTGATCAGGCCCACGCCCTTGGGCAGGTCTTCCGGACGCGAGGTCTCGGCCCCGGCCGCGCCCAGCATCGACCCGACCAGGCCCGGCTCCCACAGCCGGGCGAGCATGCGTTCGCGCGCCTCGGTGGGGTTGGGCGAGGTCTTGATCAGTTCGATCATCTCGTCGATGTTGGCCAGCGCAACGGTCAGGCCTTCCAGCACGTGGGCACGGGCGCGCGCCTTGCGCAGCTCGAACACGGTGCGGCGGGTGACCACTTCGCGGCGGTGGCGCACGAAGGCCTCGAGCATCTGCTTGAGGTTCATCAACTGCGGGCGGCCATCGACCAGGGCCACCATGTTGATGCCGAACACCGACTCCATCTGGGTCTGCTGGTAGAGGTTGTTCAACACAACTTCGGCCGACTCGCCGCGCTTGATCTCGATGAAGATGCGCATGCCGTCCTTGTCGGACTCATCGCGCAGTTCGCTGATGCCTTCGAGCTTCTTTTCCTTGACCAGCTCGGCGATCTTTTCGATCAACCGGGCCTTGTTCACCTGGTACGGGATCTCGGTGACGATGATCGACTCGCGACCGTTGTCGGCCACTTCGATCTCGGCCTTGGCGCGGATGCGCACGCGGCCACGACCGGTGCGATAGCCGGCGACGATGCCGGCGGTACCGTTGATGATGCCCGCGGTCGGGAAGTCCGGGCCCGGGATGTACTCCATCAGGCCGTCGACGTCGATCTCGGGATTGTCGATCAGCGCGATGCACGCATTGATCGATTCGGTGAGATTGTGCGGCGGGATGTTGGTGGCCATGCCCACCGCGATACCGGCCGAACCGTTGACCAGCAGGTTCGGGAACCGGGTCGGCATGACCGTCGGCTCCAGTTCCTTTTCGTCGTAGTTGGGCTGGAAATCGACGGTTTCCTTGTCCAGGTCGGCCATCAGCTCATGGGTGAGCTTGGACATGCGCGCTTCGGTGTAACGCATCGCCGCGGCGGAGTCGCCGTCGACCGAACCGAAGTTACCCTGGCCATCGACCAGCATGTAGCGCAGCGAGAACGGCTGCGCCAGGCGCACCAGCGTGTCGTACACCGACTGATCGCCATGCGGGTGGTACTTACCGATGACGTCACCGACGATACGCGCCGACTTGAAGTAAGGCTTGTTGGCGTGCGCGTTGAGTTCACTCATCGCAAACAGCACGCGACGATGCACCGGCTTGAGGCCATCGCGCGCATCCGGGAGTGCGCGGCCCACGATCACGCTCATGGCGTAATCGAGGTAACTCTTGCGCATCTCGTCTTCCAGGTTGACCTGGATGATTTCCTTGGCGGTTTCTGCCATTCGGGTTCCGTTGTCTGGGTGCGGTCCAGTCCGCCGCGCCAGCCCTTTCGGGGCGGCCGCGTCGGAATCTCGATTAACCGTTGGAGTCTACCACAACGGCCCGTTTCACGCCTGCTTTTACAGGGGTTTTACCGGCAAGAATCAGGAACTTACGGTGCGCTTGCGGGCCTGGTCGCGGCTCGGCCGGCCAAGGCGTACCGGGCAACGGCCGCGACCTGCCCGGCAGGGCCTGCGCCGCC
>DJBL01000165.1 GCA_002435595.1 Stenotrophomonas maltophilia | reverse complement strand
CGCAAGGCCCTGCAGGCGCGCGCCGCGGCCGGTGGCCCGGCGCACGTGGGCGGCAGCGATGTGCGTCGCACGCCGGATCTGTCCGAAGAAAAGCGCATCGCCGCCCAGCGCATCGCCCATGACCTGGTCGAACGCATCGGCACCCTGCAGGCCCTCGGCCTGGGTTACCTGTCGATGGACCGCGCCACGCCCACGCTGTCGCCCGGCGAACTGCAGCGCCTGCGCCTGGCCACCCAGATCCGCTCCAGCCTGTTCGGCGTGGTCTATGTGCTCGACGAACCCACCGCCGGCCTGCACCCGGCCGACGGCGAGGCCTTGTACCGCGCGCTGGACCAGCTCAAGGCCGCCGGCAACACGCTGTTCGTGGTCGAGCACGACCTGGAGATGCTGCGCCGGGCCGATTGGCTGGTGGACGTGGGCCCCGGTGCGGGGCAGCACGGTGGGCAGGTGCTGTACAGCGGTCCGCCCGATGGCCTGCGTGCGATCCAGGCCTCGGTCACCGCGCCTTATCTGTTCGACGACGGCCGCGGGGAGCGGCGCACGCCACGCACGCCCTCGGGCTGGCTGGAACTGCGCGGCATCCACCGCAACAACCTGCACGGTCTGGAGGCGCGCTTCCCGCTCGGCGCGTTCACGGCGGTCACCGGTGTCTCCGGCTCGGGCAAGTCCAGCCTGGTCAGTCAGGCGCTGGTGGAACTGGTGGGCGAGCACCTGGGCCATGAGCCGGTGGTGGAGGAAGTGGACAGCGAACTGCCGGTGCCCACCGCCATCGAACGCACCCGCGGGCGCCTGCATGCCGGTGCTGGCGCGATCACCCGGCTGGTCAACGTGGACCAGAAGCCGATCGGGCGCACCCCGCGCTCCAACCTGGCCACCTATACCGGCCTGTTCGATCATGTGCGCCGCCTGTTCGCCGCCACCCGCACTGCGAAGGCACGTCGCTACAGTGCCGGGCGGTTCTCGTTCAACGTGGCCCAGGGCCGCTGCGATACCTGCGAGGGCGAGGGCTTCGTGCACGTGGAGCTGTTGTTCATGCCCAGCGTGTACGCGCCGTGCCCCACCTGCCACGGCCAGCGCTACAACGCCAAGACCCTGGAAGTGGAATGGAACGGCCGCAACATCGCCCAGGTCCTGGCGATGACCGTGGAGGAGGCGTTGCTGTTCTTCGCCGATGAGGCGCCGGTGCAGCGCCCGCTGCAACTGCTGCGCGATATCGGCCTGGGCTACCTGCGGCTGGGCCAGCCGGCCACCGAGTTGTCCGGGGGCGAGGCGCAACGGATCAAGCTGGCCACCGAGCTGCAGCGCAGCCAGCACGGCAGCAGTCTGTATGTGCTGGATGAGCCGACCACCGGCCTGCACCCGGCCGACGTGGACAAGCTGATGGCCCAGCTGCACGGGCTGGTCGATGCGGGCAACACGGTGGTGGTGGTCGAACACGACCTGCGCGTGGTGGCCGATGCCGATTGGGTGATCGACGTCGGCCCCGGTGCGGGCGAGCAGGGTGGCCGGATCGTTGCCGCAGGCACGCCGGCGCAGGTCAGCCGGGCCAAGGCCGGCGCCACGGCGCGGTACCTGCGCCGCTGGTTCACCTGATCGGCGCGCGATGGGCCCGGCGCGCGACCGTGCCCGGGTCCCGCCGATACCGCCGCCGCGCGCCCTTCAGCGCGTGGCCCAAACCTCGATTTCGCCCGCGTCGAACGGGCCCAGCTTCTGTTTGACGATGCGCCCCTGCGCATCCACCAGCACGGTGTAGGGCAGCAGGCCCTGGCGGTTGCCCAGCCGCACGCTGGCATCGGCGGGGCCGGGAGTGTCCAGCACGATCGGATAGCCCACCGGCACCCGGGCCAGGAAATCGCGCACGCCTTCCGGGGTGTCCAGCGCCAGTCCCAGCACCTGCACGCCATCGCCCGGCTGGGCGGCGGCAAAGGCGGCCAGCGCCGGCATTTCCTCCACGCAGGGCGCGCACCAGCTGGCCCACACGTTGATCAGCAGCGGACGGCCGCGAAAACCGGCCAGGTCAACGGCCTTGCCGGACACATCGGGCAGGGTGATGGCGGGCATCGCATCGCCGATCCCGGCAGTGGGCGTGACCGCGCGCGGTGGGGGCGGCGGCGTCGCAGCGGGACGGTTGAAGAACCACGCCCCGGCCGCCATGCCCAGCACCGCAGCCAGGACGGCCACCACCACCAGCGGGCGGGGTGGCCGCAGGCTCATCGCGCGGTCCGCAGCAGGGCTTCTTCCACGATTGCCTGGGTCAGCACGGTGGGCAGCACCGTCGGCGGCGCGCCCGGGCCGTACACCACGTACAGCGGCACGCCCACGGCCTTGTGCTCATCCAGGAAGGCGGTGATCTGCGGGTCCACGTTGGTGTAGTCGCCACGCATGTACACCGCGTTGGTACGGCGCAGGGTGTCGTGGAAGGCACTGGTGCCCAGCACGGTGCGTTCGTTTGCCTTGCAGGTCACGCACCAGTCGGCGGTCATGTTCACGAACACCACGCGGTTGTCCTGGCGCAGGCGGTCGAGCATCTGCGGCGAGTAGGCCACCACGTTGTCGCTGGCGGCCAGCGCTGCCTTGGCCGGCGGCGCCAGCCGGGTCACGCCCCACACCGGGACCAGCGCGGCGAGCAGCAGCAGGGTGGCCAGCAGGCCGCCCACGCGCTGGCTGCGCCAGCGGCTGCGCTCGAACCACCACAGCGCCAGCGCCAGCACCACCAGCCCACCCAGCACCAGGGTCATCGCATCCACGCCGCGCTGCTTGCCCAGCACCCACAGCAGCCAGATCGCGGTGCCGTACATCGGGAAGGCCAGCACGTGCTTGAGCGTTTCCATCCAGGCACCCGGCCGCGGCAGGCGCTTGGCCAGCGAAGGAATGAAGCCGATCAGCAGGAACGGCAGCGCCAGGCCCAGGCCCAGCGTCAGGAACACCAGGATCGCCTGTGCCGGCGGCGCGGTGAACGCGAACGCCAGCGGTAGCCCCATGAACGGCGCCACGCAGGGGCTGGCGACCACGCAGGCCAGCACACCGGTGAAGAAGTCGCCGACCGGTCCGCTGCGCGAGGCCAGCGACTGGCCCACCCCGCCCAGGCTGCCACCCAGGGTGAACACCCCGGACAGGCTCAGGCCCACGGTGAACATCAGGTACACCAGCGCGGCGATGAACCACGGGTGCTGCAGCTGGAAGCCCCAGCCCGCCGCCTGGCCGGCCGCACGCAGCGCCAGCACCAGTGCACCGATCGCGGCAAACGCCACCAGCACCCCGGCGGTGTACCAGAGCGCATGGCTGCGCGCGCGTTGCCGGCTCTCACCGCTCTGCGCCACGCCCAGCACCTTCAGCGACAGGATCGGCAGCACGCACGGCATCAGGTTGAGGATCAGCCCGCCGAGCAGCGCCAGCAGCAGCGCGCCGATCAGCGTGGTTGCGGCCGCGTCGTCACCCGGTGGCCGGGTGCGCTGGGCGTTGTCGGCACTGGCATCGGTGGCCACGCGGGCATCGACGGCCACCGCGGCCGGTTCGTTGGGGCGGATCAGCATCGGCTGCGTGGCGAGGCCGGCCGCGTCGCGCTCGCGCGCCTGTGCGCGTTTGTCCTTGCCCGGCAGCGGCGCGATCACTTCGTTCTTGTGCGCCACTTCATCGGCGCTGGCGTTGATCTTGCCGGCCGGCAGCGACAGCTTCACCCGCCGGGTCATCGGCGGGTAGCAGATGCCATCGGTCTGGCAGCCCTGGAAAGTGATCACCAGGGTGGCTTCGTCGGCCTCGGCGCGGCTGCGGCGCAGCGGCAGCTTCACGTCCACCTGGTCGAAATACACCGCCACATCGCCGAAGTGTTCGTCGCGGTGCGACTTGGCGGCCGGCCACAGCGGCTTGTCCGCCCGCAGGCCGGGCGCACCTTCCAGCTTCAGCGAGGTGCGATCGCGGTACAGGTAGTAGCCCGGAGCGGGGCTGAAACGCAGCAGCACGGTGTTGGCGTCGCCGACGATCGCATCAAAGCCGAAGGCGCGCTCGGAGGGCAGCGGCAACGCCTGGGTGTTGGCCGTGCCCGGCAGGCGAAGGCCACCGCCGCCGGCACCGGCCAGCGGCGTGGTGAACGGGCCCGCCGCTGCGCTGGCCGGTGCACTGGTCAGCGCGGCACCGGCGCCGCTGCCGCCGGGCAGCTTCACCTTGACGCTGCGTTTCTGCGGCGGGTAGCACACGCCCGCATCGGCGCAGCCCTGGTAGCGCACTTCCAGCGTCACCGTCTCGGTGCCGTCCTCGGCCTTGCCGGGCAGCACCGCGGTCAGCCGCTCGCGGTAGGTTTCCACCTCGCCGAAGAAGTCGTCCTGGTGCTTCTTGCCGGCCGGCATCTGCAGCGCCTCGGCGGTAAAGCCCGGCTCGGTCTTGACCGTGGTGCGATGGCGGTACAGGTAATACCCCGGCGCGATCTTCCAGCTGATCTCGATGCGATCGCGATCACGCGCCTGCGCGGTCAGCCCGAAGGCCTCGTCCACCGGCAGCAGGTCCTTCTCGCTGACGGCCAGCGCCGGCAGGGACACCACGAACAACGCGCACAGCGCGGCAACACGACCCAACAGCGTCATCAATCAGTTTCCTCTCGGGTCTGCGCCCGAATCCAATCCAGGTACGCCGGCAGGCCAGCGCGGGTTTCGACCGCCAGGCACTCCGGGAGTTCATACGGATGCAGTGCCTGCACGCGCGCGATCGCCGCGTCCAGGCGGCTGCCGGTGGTCTTGATCAGCAGTTGGACCTCGTGGTCCTCGCTGATCTGGCCATGCCAGCGGTAAGTGGAGTGCGCCCCGTCCAGGCGGGTGACACACGCCGCCAGGCGTTCTTCCACCAGCGTCTGTGCCATCCGGGCGGCGGTGGCCGCGTCGGGGCAGGTGGTGAACAGCATGAATACGGGATCGACGGTCGACATGGCCGCCGAGTATAGGACCGTCAGGCCCGGATGGTCCGGCCGGCGCCAAGGCGGCGCCGGCCGGCGGGGCTCAGTTGAGCAGCTGGCAGCTGGTCGGCTTGGCCGAGGTGAACAGGGTCGGGGTGGCCCATTCGGGGTGGTCGATGAACGGGTTGCGGTTGCCCTGGAAGCTGTAGATCACTTCGTTGCGTGCGCGTTCGGCGGCATCCGGCGGATCGGACAGGTGCCATTCGATCAGCGTCGAGAGCAGGCCCATGTACGCCGGCGACGCGGAGGTCTTGACGATTTTGGCCCGATCGTCAGTCAGCTCCAGGTCGGGTTCGGACTGGCCGGTCTTGGCGTCTTTGCCTCCTTCATAGCGGATGGCCATGTACATCACCGCGCGCGCCATGTCGCCCTTGCGGTGGCCCCACACCTCGAACGTGCCGGTGTTGCCGTCCGGGGTGCGCACCCAGTTGGAGTTGCCCGGGTAGCCGCCGCTGCCGCCGCCGACGCCGTTGTTGGACTCGGTCGCGCGCTCGCCGCAGTTGCTGTCGCACTTGCCGAACGGCTTGTTGCCGCGGTCGGCGTTCCACTGCGCGTCGGTCAGGTACAGCATGTGGGTGTCGGTGTAGGGCGCGTACGGCAGGCCCTTGTCGCCGGTGGTGCTGGCAAAGCCGAGCGAGTTGGGCCAGGTGTGTTCGCGGTTGTAGGTCAGCCCGCTGCCGGTGCCTGCGCGGCCGCTCACCTTGGTGTAGCTGCGGTTGCGGTAGGCATCGAGGATCTTGCCGCTGTTGTTGGGATCCTCGTCGGCGATCTCCAGGATGGTCCAGGTGCTGGTGCCCGAGCCGCTGTACGGATAGGCGGTGTGGCCCTTGATGGTTTCGTGCAGGGAGCAGCGCAGCTGGCTGGGGCTGCTGGTGTTGACCCGCGAGTAGTACGCGCCGGGGTTGCCGGGGTTGCCGGGATCGGGATTGCCGGGGTCCGGGTTGCCGGTGCCGCTGGCCACGGTGAAGGCGATGCGGGTATCGGCGGCGGGGTGGGCGCCCTGGGCATCGGTGATGCGGGTGGCGCGGATATCCAGGCGGCAGGCTTCCCCAGCCACCAGCGCGGTGTTGGTGGACAGGGTGAAGCGGCTGCCGCTGCTGGCGTGGGTCAGCGGCACCGTGCCGGACTGGCCGCAGCTGAGCACGAAGGCGCCGCTGGCCAGGCTGACGGTCTCGCTGAAGGTGACGCCCAGGTCGGCGGCGGCCGGGAAGGTGCTGGCGCCCTGTTCGGGCGTGGTGGTGCTGACCGAAGGCGGGGTGTTGGGGCCGGTGCCGCCACCGCCGCTGAAGGTCTGCCCGGCGTTGCACGCGCCGAAGGTCTGCGCGGCCGAGGCGGCCCAGGTGAAGTGGGTGTACTGGCTGCCGCTGCCGGTGAGCTGCAGGGAGGTGCCCGGGGCGGTGCTGTTGCTTTCGCTGACCGGGATGTTCTGGCTGGTCAGGCCCGCGGCCGGGCCACCGGAGGCGGTGATGGTGCCTTCGTAGCTGATGAACTGGACCACCTTGCCGCTGCCGTCGACCAGCGCGATGCCGTCATTGGAGCCGTTCTGGATGCCGTTGCTGGGGTAGGTGACCGTAGCGATGCTGGCCTTGCCGCAGCCGGCGGCGCTGCCGGCCGGGACGGGGGTGTTGGCATAGACGGTGGCTGCCGACGGGGTGCTGCCGTTGTACAGGTACAGGCGGTAGCTGCCGAGGTCCTCGCCGCCGGTGGCGACCACTTCGATGGCTTCGCCGACATCGCCGGCCGGCGTGCTGTCGTCGTAATGCAGTTCATTGATGAATACATCCGCCTGGGCGGTGCTGGCGAGGGCCAGCAGGCACCCCAGGGACAGCGGTGTGAGCAACCTCATCTACCTCTCCTTGTGATTGGGTATCGCCGGCCGAATCTAATCAATCCAGATGACACATCTATCGATATGTCGGTATCAGCCGTCCACAGTGGGACGTGCGTCAAGAAAATGGCGCAATCGGGCCGGCGCGCTTGTCCGCGTGGGCGCCACCGGTACGCGCCGCGTCGCCTGGGGGGCCGCCCGGCCACCGGGCCCGCTAAAAAATTCCGACCCGGCCCCTTGAAAGGGGGGCCACCAGCCACATCTCTGGTCTGTACCCGCCTTGCCGGGTTTTTTCGTGAGCGTGGCTGGCAGTCGCCCTGTGCGAGTGCTAACATCGCCAGACTTTCCTAGACCAATCAACAACTTAAAAGGGTCTCACATGAGCATCAAGCCGCTTCATGACCGCGTCGTAGTCAAGCCGATCGAAGCCGACGAAATCTCGTCCGGCGGGATCGTGATCCCGGATTCCGCCAAGGAAAAGTCCACCAAGGGCGAAGTTGTCGCCGTGGGCCCGGGCAAGCCGCTGGACAACGGCAGCGTCCGCGCGCCGTCGCTGAAGGTCGGTGACAAGGTCATCTACGGCCAGTACGCCGGCAGCAGCTACAAGTCCGAAGGCGTCGAGTACAAGGTCCTTCGCGAAGACGACATCCTCGCCATCGTCGGCTGAGTGATGCCGCCGGCCCCGTGCCGGTGCGTCCGCAATCTCCCCATTCCAGCAGCCGGGCATCGCCCGGCTCTACATAAAAGGTAATCGCAATGGCTGCCAAAGATATTCGTTTCGGTGAAGATGCCCGTTCGCGCATGGTGCGCGGCGTCAACGTGCTCGCCAATGCCGTCAAGGCCACCCTGGGTCCGAAGGGCCGCAACGTCGTGCTCGAGAAGAGCTTCGGCGCCCCGACCATCACCAAGGATGGCGTGTCCGTCGCCAAGGAAATCGAACTGGCTGACAAGTTCGAGAACATGGGCGCGCAGATGGTGAAGGAAGTCGCTTCGCGCACCAACGACGACGCCGGCGACGGCACCACCACCGCCACCGTGCTGGCCCAGGCCCTGATCCGCGAAGGCGCCAAGGCCGTCGCTGCCGGCATGAACCCGATGGACCTCAAGCGCGGTATCGACAAGGCCGTGATCGCCGCCGTCGCCGAGCTGAAGAACATCTCCAAGCCGACCGCCGACGACAAGGCCATTGCCCAGGTCGGCACGATCTCGGCCAACTCGGACGAGTCGATCGGCAACATCATTGCCGAAGCCATGCGCCGCGTGACCAAGGAAGGCGTGATCACCGTTGAAGAAGGCTCGGGCCTGGACAACGAGCTGGACGTCGTCGAAGGCATGCAGTTCGACCGTGGCTACCTGTCCCCGTACTTCATCAACAACCAGCAGTCGCAGACTGCCGACCTGGACGATCCGTACGTGCTGCTGCACGACAAGAAGATCTCCAACGTGCGTGACCTGCTGCCGGTGCTGGAGGGCGTCGCCAAGGCCGGCAAGCCGCTGCTGATCATCGCCGAAGACATCGAAGGCGAAGCGCTGGCGACTCTGGTGGTCAACACCATCCGTGGCATCGTCAAGGTCGTGGCCGTCAAGGCACCGGGCTTCGGCGACCGTCGCAAGGCGATGCTGGAAGACATGGCCGTGCTGACCGGCGGCACCGTGATCTCCGAAGAAATCGGCCTGTCGCTGGAAAAGGCGACGATCAAGGACCTGGGCCGCGCCAAGAAGGTGCAGGTTTCCAAGGAAAACACCACGATCATCGACGGTGCCGGCGAGAAGGCCAACATCGATGCGCGCGTGACCCAGATCAAGACCCAGATCGAAGACACCTCGTCCGATTACGACCGTGAAAAGCTGCAGGAACGCGTGGCCAAGCTGGCCGGCGGCGTTGCCGTGATCAAGGTCGGCGCCTCGACCGAAATCGAAATGAAGGAAAAGAAGGATCGCGTCGACGACGCCCTGCACGCCACCCGTGCAGCCGTTGAAGAAGGCGTGGTCCCGGGCGGCGGCGTGGCCCTGGTCCGTGCGGTCACCGCCCTGGCCGGCCTGAAGGGTGCCAACGAAGACCAGAACCACGGCATCCAGATCGCCCTGCGCGCGATGGAAGCCCCGCTGCGCGAAATCGTCGCCAACGCCGGCGAAGAGCCGTCGGTCATCGTCAACAAGGTCAAGGAAGGCACCGGTAGCTACGGCTACAACGCGGCCACCGGCGAATTCGGCGACATGCTGGAATTCGGCATCCTGGACCCGACCAAGGTGACCCGTTCGGCGCTGCAGAACGCGGCCTCGATCGCCGGCCTGATGATCACCACCGAAGCGATGGTTGCCGAAGCCCCGAAGAAGGATGACGGCGCTGGCGCAGCGGGCGGCGGTATGGGTGGCATGGGCGGCATGGGCGGCATGGACTTCTGATGTAGAGGCCGGCCATCGGTCGGCATGCATCAGAGCGGTAGGTAGCGACCGTTGGTCGGTACCACCATCCGCCAAGGCAGTAGAAAAAACCCCGCCGGAAGGCGGGGTTTTTTTGTGCGCGGACTACGGGCTCACAACGCGCTGGTCGGCGCCTCGACTTCTTCCTGCAGCCAGCGCAGGAACGACGCGATGGCCGGGTTCTCCTCGGCGCCGGGCAGGGTGACGGCGTAGTACGCAAACCGCGTCGGCCATGGCTGATCCAGTACCACCGCCAGCCGTCCGCTGGCTGATGTTCCATGCCGCCAGCGTGGGCCCGATTCTCGGCCAGCGCGTGCATGTCGAGATGTTCGCCGACGCACCCTGCGCGCCTGCGATAGAGCGCTATCGGCGCTTGAGCGGGGAGTTCTTCGCCACGCTGGACCAGCGCCTCACCAACCGCCCTTGGCTAGCTGGCGAGGAGTACTCGATCGCCGACATCGCCGGCTACGGCTGGAGCCACATCGCACGGCTCATCGGCTTCGATTTCAGCGCGTACCCGCACGTGAGTGCATGGCACCTGCGCATGTCCCAGCGGCCTGCAGTGCAGCGCGGCGTGCAGCTCCCCGCACCGGCCACTGGCCCCTGATCCAGGCATGACCACGATGACGCTGTTGACCGATATCACCGAGATGCAGGCCCCGCTGACCGGCGCCTCCGCATCTGCGTTCGCCCACCACCCCGGCTACCAGCGCATGTTCCGCGACGGTGCGCTCACCCTGGGCGTGTTCCTGCCGCTGCGCTTCTACCAGGGCGACATGCGGGTACTGGCCGGCCAGGCCGACCTGGTGAGCCAGCTCGACCGCGACGGCTTCGCCGCTGCCTGGGTGCGCGACGTGCCGCTGTTCGATCCGTTGTTTGGCGACGCCGGACAGGTGTTTGACCCCTTCACTTACCTGGCCTACCTGGCCGCGCGCACCGAACGATTGGCCCTGGCCACCGGCAGTGCGATCTTCTCGTTGCGGCATCCGATCGACCTGGCCAAATCGGCCGCCAGCATCGACCAGCTCTCCGGTGGCCGCCTGGTGCTGGGCATCGCCTCGGGCGATCGGCCGGTGGAGTTCCCGGCCTATGGCCTGGACCACGCCGCGCGTGGCGGGCGCTTCGCCGCATCGGTGGCGTACGTGCGCCAGCTGATGCAGGCCGGGCCGCTGCAGATCAGCTCGCCACTGGGTGACGTGCAGGGCGTGGACCTGCTGCCCAAGCCGGTGGCCGGTGCGATCCCGCTGCTGGTCACCGGCACCTCGCGGCAGACACTGGACTGGGTGGGACAGCATGCCGACGGCTGGCTGACCTATCCCGAGGCCACCCACGATGCGGCCGGGCCAACACGGCTGGCGGCCAGGATCCAGGCGTGGCGTCGCCTGATTCCCGACGGCGGCTTCCGTCCGCACGTCACCAACGCGTGGCTGGATCTGGTCGATGATCCCAACCACCCGCGTACGCCGATCAACGGCGGCTACACGTTGAAGACCGGCCGCAACGGGCTGATCGATCTGCTTGGGCAGTGGCGGCAGGCCGGGGTCAACCACGCCGCGCTGGGCATCCAGTTCTCGCAACGGCCGGCCGCCGAGGTGCTGCAGGAACTGGCCGAGTATGTGCTGCCGCTGTTTCCGTCGCATGCGGGGCCACCGCCGGCACAGGTGCGCTGGTAAGCCGCCAGGTTGCCTGCGTCACTCTACAAACGCCTTGCCCCCGTACTCCCACGTCCACGGCACGCCGGTGTCGCCCAGCACGAACCGCACCAGCGCCGGGAACGCCGCTTCGGCGCGCACGTCGTTGCCCAGCACCACCACGCAGCGCTGGCGCCGCGCCACGCACACCAGCGTGTTGCCCACCGCATCGTCGTGGCCGCCCTTGTAGAACCCGCGCCCCTGCGGCCCCTGGAACACCACCACGCCCAGCCCGGCGGCGAGGTCGCGGCGGCGTTGCGCGGGTGCCAGCTCGTCCTGCAGGGTCGGGAACTGGCTGGCCGTGGTGATTGGCCACTGCGCGCGGACCAGCTCCGCACGCGCCTTGGCCGACAGTCCCTCGCCACGCATGTAGCCGGCGGCGAAACGGGCCATGTCGGCGATGGTGGTATCCATCGAGCCCGCGGCACGCACCCGGCTGCGTTCGTCGTGCGGTTCGGGGCGGCCGTCCTGGGTCCAGCCGTCGGCCAGGTTGTCGGCGAAGTCAGCACGCCAGGTCATGCTGGTGCGGGTCATGCCGAAGCGGTCGAACACCCGCCGCTGCATCTCCGCGCCCACCGCCAGGCCCAACCCGCGCTCCAGCACGAACTGCAGCAGGATCAGACCTTCGCCGGAGTAGGCATAGCGCGTGCCTGGATCGAAGTGCAGGCGCAGCTTTCCATCCGGCTCCAGGAACGCGAAATTGGCAAACCCGCTGCGATGGCTGAGCAGCATCCGCGCGGTCAGGCGCTGCCAGCGCGGGTCGTCCTTCAGGTCCGGCCAGGGCGCGTACCGCTTCTCTGCCGGGTACTCCGGCAAGGGGCGCTGCAGGTACTCGCCGATCGGCCGGTCCAGGTCCAGTACCCCCTCGTCCACCAGCTGCATCACCATGTAGGCGAAGGCCATCTTGGTCAGCGACGCGCCGTACATCACCGTGTCGGTGGTCAGCGGGTCACCGGCAGCATTGCGTTGTCCAGCCGCATGCACCTGCGCCACCTTGCCCTGGTCGACCACCGCCACGGCCCATCCCTGCGCCCCGGTGGCGCGCATCAGGCGCGCCATTTCCGCCTCCACCGCAGCGGCATCGGCCATCGGCGGCGCGGCAGGGGGCGCCGCAGCGAGGGCGGTCACGGGTGCCACCACGGCGAGCAACACGGCGAACAGGCGCATGCACGGCACTCCAGCGGGAGGTCTGGCGCATGCTACCGCGGCGGCCTCGCCGGCACAGTGCCGGCGGTCATCGTGACCACCGGCCTGGCCCACTCAGCCGCGCCGCAGGCAGATCCAGGCTGCGCCGCTGCCCACCTGCACCTGCGTATCGCCCATCGCATCGGCTCCCAGTATCAATGCCGGCCGCTCCTTCAATCCCAGCGAGGCGAACACCGGCAGTTCGCTGATCCGCACCTCGAGGGCGGGGTGCTGCCAACCGCCCATGCGCAGGCCCGGCAGCGTAGCCAGCCAGGTCTCCATTACGCGGTCGCCCAGCCCGCGGGTGCCTTGTTCGCGTACCCGCACGCGCGCATCGCTGCCATCGGTGCGCAGGCCCAGCGCGCTGGCCGCGGCACTGTTGAGCACGGTCTGCGCCGCGCCGGTGTCTACCACCGCGATGGCCTCCACCGCCGGCGCGCCCAGCTGGACCGGGATGAAGCCGAACCGCTGCATGCTCGCGTCGCGAACCGGCACGGCATTGGGGACGCAGCCGGGCCCGGCCGGCATCCGGCCCGGCGGCTGCAGCAGCACGCGCTGGCCGGCGATGTCGAAGGTGGTATCGAAGCGGTCGGTGACATCGTTGCCGAGGATGCCGTCGATGCGCCGCCCATCCTTGCCCAACCGACTCAGGTCGGTCTGCATGGTCGCGGCCTCGAACGACAACGTGCCCACCTGCCAACGGGTGCTGCGGGTGCGGCGCAGCACCGCGCTGCTGTCGGTCGCGCCTTCTACCTCGACGCCGGCTGCGCCCGGATCATCCAGCCCCAGTCGTCGCGCCGTGGCCTGGTCCATCACCGTGGCCCCGGCCGCACTGTCGATGACGAAGTGCAGTGGCTCCACCCGGTCACCCAATTGCACCGCCACGGTGGGGTGGCCGCCCTGCATCCACATCGGGATCTCATGGGTGGCAGGCGCAGCATGCGCGGGCAGGGTGGCCAGGCAGGCCAGGGCGAGCAGGGGCGTGATGCGCATGGGCGGTCTCCGTTCGGGAAGGTCAGTACAACCGCTGGCGGTATCGGCATGATGTCGGCGTGGCATGGGTGCCGATACAGTCCCGATACAAACCCGCGCCATAATCGGCGCATGCCTGCAGCAACCGACATCGTGGTGGTGGACGACGACGCCAGTATCCGCGACGCCATCGCCGATTGCCTGCGCCAGCACGGTTACCAGGTGCGGGTCGCCGCCGACGCCGCCCTGCTCGACCGGCTGCTGGCCCAGCAGCGCACCGCCCTCATCGTGCTGGACTGGATGATGCCCGGCGAAGACGGCTTGTCGGTCTGCCGGCGATTGCAGGCCAGCGGCATCCCGATCCTGATGCTCAGCGCGATGGGCAGCACTCCCGACCGCGTGATCGGGTTGGAGATGGGCGCCGACGACTACCTGGCCAAGCCATTCGACCCGCGCGAGCTGCTGGCCCGCGTGCGCGCGCTGCTGCGCCGCGCGCACAAGCGGGATACGGTCGCGCCTTCCACCACCCTGCATTTCGAGGGCTGGCAGCTGCAGGTCGAGCAGCATCGCCTGCTGACGCCGCAGGCCAATGAGATCGCCCTCACCCGCGGCGAGTTCGCGCTGCTGCGCGTGTTGGCCGAACGCGCCGGCCGCGTGCTCAGCCGCGAGCAGCTGCTGCGGCTCACCCGTGGCGAGGACAGCGAACCGTTCGATCGCGCCATCGACCTGGCGGTCAGCCGCCTGCGCCGCAAGCTCGCCCAGGCCGCCACGGGCGGCGACGCGTTGGTGCAGACCCTGCGCGGGGAGGGCTATCGCTTCGCGGCCCCGGTGACCCGCCGATGAGCCGCCCCTGGCGTACCGCCACCTGGGTGGCCCTGCTGACCCTGGCCACGCTGCTGGTGGCGCAGGCGGTCAGCTTCGCCGTGGTGTGGGCGCTGCCCAGCCCGGCCGCGCCGCAGATGAACCTGCACCAGGCGCTCCAGGTGATGGCTGGCGAGCGCGCGGCCGCCGACCTGGGCCTGCGCCGCTGGCGGCAGGCGCAGCCGCCGGCGGGCAGCGACAACGACTGGATGAGCAGCGTGGTGGCGGCCCGCCTGGGCGTGCCGCGCGCGCGGGTGCGCACGGTCTGGCAGCGCAGCACCGATCCCACTGCCGTGCAGGTACAGGTGATCAAGCAGGGGCAGCTGCTGGCCAGTGGCCCCGAGCAGCGCGCCACGGTGGAAGAGGCATTGCTGTTGCCCGGCCTGTTGTGGCCGGCGTTCGAGCTGGCGGTGCAGCGGCCCGATGGCCAGTGGACCGTGGTCGGCGCCGACTACAGCGCGCTGCTGCAATGGCGACGCCAGGTGCTGCTGGCGCTGTTGGCTGGCGCGGTACTGCTGGCGCCGCTGGCGGCCTGGCTGGCGCTGCGGGTGACCGGACCGCTGCGCCGCCTGGCCGATGCCAGCGCGGACCTGTCGCTGCAGTCCACCGCGCGCCTGCCCGTGGAGGGGCCGCGCGAAGTGCAGGTCATGGCCGAGGCGATGAACGCCGCGCGCGAACGCCTGCGCGACCAGGCCCATGAGGTGACCCGCATGCTGGCCGCGGTCGCCCACGACCTGCGCACGCCCCTTACCGGCCTGCGCCTGCGCGCCGACAGCGCACCGCCGGCCCAGGCCGAGCGCATGGTGGCCGACATCGCGCGCATGACCAGCATGATCGACCAGGTGCTGGACTATGCACGCGGCGAACTGCATGCCGCGCAGCGCCACCCCACCGCGCTGCACCTGCTGCTGGAGGAATGCGCCCAGCATGCGCAGGCACGGGGCGCGGACGTGCGGCTCACGCATGCCGACCCGGTCACCCTGGCCGTCGACGCGCTGCAACTGCGGCGCGCGGTGGACAACCTCATCGACAACGCCCTCCGCTATGCCGGCGCGGCGGAGGTGCGCCTGGACCGGGGCGATGGCGTGGTCCTGCTGGAGGTGGCCGACCGCGGCCCCGGCATCGCCGACGCCGATAAAGCGCGCCTGCTGCAGCCATTCCAGCGCCACGAGGGGTCGCGCAATCGCAGCACCGGCGGGATTGGCCTGGGCCTGGCCGTGGCCCAGGGCGCGGCACGCCAGCATGGCGGCGCGCTGCAGTTGCTGGCGCGCGACGGCGGGGGCCTGGTTGCCCGCATCTGTCTGCCACCGCTGCCGCCTGGCTGCGGCGCACCCGCGTAGCGGCGGGGGCCCTCCGCCGCAGGCCGACCCCACCCACACCACGCGCGATCCCGGCTATGATTAGGCGCCTAATCATAGCCGCGGAACCCTCATGCTGGCCCTGAAGCACCAGGCATTCCTGGCCGAGATGCAGCGCCGTGGCCAAGCGCAGCCCGACGGGCTGGCACAGTGTTTCCAGCTGTTGTCGCTGGCCAGCGCGATCGACCAGGACTGCGCGCAGCGGCTGGCCCCGCTCGGCCTGAGCGAGGGCCGATTTGTCCTGCTCTTCCTGCTGCAGGGCGCCGAGGCGCCGCTGTCGCCGCACCAGCTCGCCGAACGCGCCGGGGTTACCCGCGCCACCGTCACCGGCCTGCTGGATGGGCTGGAGCGCGACGGGTTGCTGGAGCGGCATGCTGATCCGGACGACAAGCGCCGCATCAACGTGCGCCTGACCGCGGCCGGTGAAGCCTTGGCACTCTCCCTGTTCGACCAGCACACCCAATGGATACGCGAGCTGTTCGCTGATCTCGATGAGGCAGAGCGCGCCCTGCTCAGTGGCATGCTGTGCCGGATCTGGGCGCGCACCGATGCGGGGAGGGCGGCATGAAGAAACAGGCGCTCTCACGCGAACGCCGCGGCCAGCTCGATGGGGGCGAGGCCGAAGCCACCCACCTGGCCGAGATCCTCGCGGTCGATTTCGCCCGGCTGCTGGCCAGCGTGGCGCCGTCCCTGCCGGCGGCGGCCATCAGCAACATGCGCAAGGCCGCCAACAGCGGCATCACCCTGCGCATGCAGGGCGCCGCCACGCTGCTGCGCGCCCATGCGCTGGGTGACCCGTCGCCCTGGTCGGCGCACGCCAGCGACACGGTGCGCGGCTGGGCCTGCTACCTCATCGGCAGCGACCCGCGGCTCACCCTGGAACACAAACTCGATGCCATGCGTGGGTTGGCCGATGACGCCCATTTCGGCGTGCGCGAATGGGCCTGGCTGGCGCTGCGTCCGCACATTGCCGCCGAGCCATTGCGTGTGCTGGCCCACCTGCACGGATGGACCGCCGACCCCTCGCCCAACGTGCGCCGCTTCGCCTGCGAAGCGCTGCGCCCACGCGGGGTATGGGCCGCGCATATCAGCTTGTTCAAGCAGGAACCCCACCATGCACAGGACCTGCTGGACGCACTGTGCTGCGATGCTTCGCGCTACGTGCAGGATTCGGTAGGCAACTGGCTCAACGACGCCGGCAAAAGCGCGCCCGAGTGGGTCCGAGCGCTGTGCAGCCAATGGCAGCAGCGCCATGCCGATGATCCGGCCAACAGCTACATCCGCAAGCGCGCCCTGCGCTCGCTCTGACCCAAGGAATGCCATGTCGTACATGCTGATCGAGCTCTACACCGCCACCCCCGCCTGGACCGCGTTGGACCCGGTATCGCGGGGGGCGCTCTTCGCCCGCATCGGCGCGGGCATGCAGCATGTCGATCCGGCGCGGATCAAACCGCTGGCCATGGGCCCGCTGGATCCGGACGTGCCGCGCAGCAGCGCAGAGCAGTTCTATGCCGTGTGGCAATGCAGCGACCGCACGGACGCTGATGCGCTGCTGGCCGCCATCGATGGCACCGGCTGGCACACCTACTTCACCACCACCCACATCGCCGGCGCATCGGGTGGGTTGCAGCAGCATCTGGCCGAACTGGCGGCGCTGCCGAAGGCATGAGGCCTGCGCCCACGGTGGCTGAACACCGCCGTCGCAGTTGCGAATGAAACATTTTGCGCCGCACAAAAGCTGTGCTATCAATACTCCCCAATGAACGCACGCCCCGCCAATGCCTACTTTTGGTATTACTTTCCGAAGCCACCGGCGGAGGAAGGCATGCGCTCACCCTGAAGAAACCTTCAGACGCATTCCCGAAAGCCGCCAGCGCACCTGGCGGCTTTTTTGTTGCCGCCGCGCTGGGGACCCCCACTTCCAAGGAGTTTCCCCGCATGCCCCCGCACACCGATGACCTGCGCATCCGCAAGATCGAACCGTTGACCCCGCCGGCCCAGCTGCTGGCCATGCTGCCCTGCGACGATGAAGCTTCCGACACGGTCAGCGCCTCGCGCGCGGCCCTGCACGAGATCCTGCACGGCCGCGATGACCGCCTGGCGGTGGTGATCGGCCCGTGCTCGATCCACGACCCGGTGGCCGCCATCGAATACGCCCAGCGCCTCAAGCCGCTGCGTGATGCCTACGCCGACGAGCTGGAAATCGTCATGCGCGTGTACTTCGAAAAGCCGCGCACCACGGTGGGCTGGAAGGGCCTGATCAACGACCCGGACCTGGACGGCAGCTTCAACATCAACAAGGGCCTGCGCGTGGCGCGCGGCCTGCTGCGCGACATCAACAAGCTTGGCCTGCCGGCCGGCGTGGAATTCCTCGACGTGATCTCGCCCCAGTACATCGCCGACCTGGTGGCCTGGGGCGCGATCGGCGCACGCACCACCGAAAGCCAGGTGCACCGCGAGCTCGCCTCGGGTCTGTCGTGCCCGGTGGGCTTCAAGAACGGCACCGACGGCAACATCAAGATCGCCGCCGATGCGATCGGTGCGGCCTCGAACCCGCATCACTTCCTGTCGGTGACCAAGGAAGGCGGCACCGCCATCGTGGCCACCGCCGGCAATCCGGATTGCCACGTCATCCTGCGCGGCGGCAAGACGCCGAACTACGATGCCGACCACGTGGAAGCGACCAGCCAGACGCTGGCCAAGTCGCACCTGGCCGCGCGCATCATGATCGATGCAAGCCACGCCAACAGCAGCAAGAACCCGGAAAACCAGCCCAAGGTCATCGCCGACATCAACGCGCAGCTGGCCAATGGCGAAGAGCGCATTGTCGGCGTCATGGTCGAGAGCCATCTGGTGGCCGGCCGCCAGGACCTGGTCGACGGGCAGCCGCTGACCTACGGCCAGAGCATCACCGACGGCTGCATCGGCTGGGACAGCTCGCTGGCCGTGCTGGAGAGTCTGGCCCAGGCGGTGCGGGCGCGGCGGGCGGTGCGGATCAGCGAGGCGGCATAAGCGTGCGTTGATCCGGGGTAGAGCCACCCCACGGGTGGCTGCATACAGCGCCGCGGCGCTTCATCCAGTTCATGCAGAAGCAGCCACGCATGGCGTGGCTCTACCCCTGGGGTGTCGCGCGTTCGATGATCACGCGGCGCGCCTCAGCTTCGCCAACGCCAGATAGATCGCCGGCGTGGTGTACAGGGTCAGCCACTGGCTGACCAGCAGGCCGCCCACGATCGCGATGCCCAGCGGCTGCCGCATCTCCCAGCCTTCGCCGGTGGCCAGCATCAGTGGCAACGTCCCCAGCAACGCCGCCACGCTGGTCATCAGGATCGGGCGGAAGCGCAGCCGTGCCGCTTCGCAGATGGCGTCATACGGCGACACCCCGCGCTCGCGTTCGGCCGACAGCGCGAAGTCGATCATCAGGATGGTGTTCTTCATCACCACGCCCACCAGCAGGAACAGGCCCAGCAGCGAGATCAGGTTCAATTCGTTGCCGAACGCCATCAGCGCCAGCAGCGCGCCCACACCGGCCGAGGGCAGGGTGGACAGGATCGCCAGCGGCTGCAGGAAGCTTTCGTACAGCACGCCCAGCACCAGGTACACCGCCAGCATCGCGCCCACGATCAGCCACAGCTGGCGTTCGCGCAGTGTCTCGAAGCCACCGGCCTCGCCACTCAGCCTGGCCTGCACGTGGGTGGGCAGCATGATGCCGGCCATCGCGCGGTCCACGGCTTTCACCGCCTGGTCCAGGGTTACGCCGGGTGCGAGGGCGAACTCGATCCAGACCGAGGCAAACTGCTGGCTGTGGTAAATGCGGTCCGGTGCCATGCCGTAGGACCAGCTGGCGATCGAGGACAGCGGCAGGCGCTGACCGTCCTTGCCGATCACGTGGATCTGGTCCAGCGTGGACGGGTCCTGGGTATAGCGCGGGTCCAGTTCCATCACCACGCGGTACTGGTTGAGCGTGTCGTACAGCGTGGCCACCTGGCGCTGGCTGAAGGCGTTGTTGAGCACCGAGGCGATCATGCGCATGTCCACGCCCAGCCGTGCGGCGGCGTCGCGGTCGATGTCCAGCACCACCTGGCGCATGCCCTCGTCGCCCTTGGATTCCACGTCCACCAGCTCGGGCAGGGCGCGCAGCGCGTCGGCCACCTTGGGCGCCCATTGCCGCAGGGGTTCCAGCTCGCCGGACAGCAGCTGGAACTCGTACTGGCCGCTGTCGCCGCTGCCTTCCAGCTTGATGTCCTGGTCCACCCACAGGAACATGCCGCCGCCGGGAATTTTCGGCATGTTGCTGCGCAGGCGGTCGATCACCTGCTGGCTGGACACCTTGCGCTCGGCCAGCGGCTTCATCTTGATCATGATGAAGGCGTTGTTGACCCCGCTGCGCCCGCCGATGTAGCCGATGATGTCGCTGATGGCCGGATCGGCCAGCAGCAACTTGCGATACGCATCGATCTTGGGCTGCATCACCTGGAACGACAGCCCGTCGTCGCCGCGCGCGAAACCCCGCAGCTGGGCGGTGTCCTGCTTGGGCACGATGCCCTTGGGCACCTGCTGGAACAGCCACACGTTCAGCCCGATCACCGCGCCGAACAACAGCAGCGGCACCGCCAGCCAGCGCAGCATCGTCTGCAGGCTGGCCACGTAGCCGCCGCGCAGCCGCTCGAACAACGCCGTGCCGCCCCGCTGCAGCACGTTGCCCGCACCCGGGCGCTCACGCCCGAGCAGGCGCGCGCACAGCATCGGGGTCAAGCTCAGCGAGACCAGCAGCGACACGCCCATCGCCGCCACCAGGGTCAGCGAGAACTCGCGGAACAGCTTCTCCACGAAGTCGTCCAGGAAAAGGATGGACACGAATACCACCGCCAGCGCGATGTTCATCGACAACAGCGTGGCGCCCACTTCACCGGCCCCGCGCAGGGCCGCATCCATCGGTGAGGCGCCTTCTTCACGATGGCGGGCGATGTTCTCCAGCACCACGATGGCATCGTCCACCACCAGCACCGCGGCCACGATCAGCGCCATCAGCGACAGCGTGTTGAGCGAGAAACCGAGCAGCGCGATCACCGCCAGCGCACCCAGCAGCGACACCGGAATGGCCAGGGTGGGCACCAGCGCCGCGCGCCAGTGGCCCAGGAAGGCCAGTACCACCAGCACCACCAGGGCAATGGCCAGCAGCAGGGTCAGCTCGGCCTCGTGCAGGGTGGCGCGGATCACCGGCGAGCGGTCCATCACCACCTGCATGTCGATGCTGGCCGGCAGCAGCGCCTGCAGCGTGTCCATCTGCGCGTTGATGGCGTCGACGGTCTCGATGATGTTGGCGTCCGGCTGGCGGCTGACGATCAGCAGCACCGCCGGGCGCTGGTTGTGGAAGCCGCTGGCATAGCGGTCTTCCACGCCCTCGCTGACCTGGGCGACGTCGCGCAGGTGCACCGGGCGGCCCTCGCGCATGGCGATGATCAGGTCGCGGTACTCGGCGGCGCTGCGCAGCTGCAGGCTGGCCTCCAGCTGCCATTGCCGGCTCTGGCTGGCCACGTTGCCCAGCGGCTTGAGCGCGTTGGCGGTGCGGATGGCCGCCGCGACATCATCCAGTGCGATGCGCTGCTGGTTGAGCGCATTGGGGTCCAGCGACACCCGCACTGCCGGCAGCGAGCTGCCGCCCACCTGCACTTCGCCCACCCCGGGAATCTGCGCCAGCTTCTGCGCGATCACCGTGGAGGCCACATCGAAGATCTGCCCGGGCGAGAGGCTGTCCGAACTCAGCGCCAGCGCCAGGATCGGTGCCTGCGAGGGATTGACCTTGTTGTACCGGGGCATGCCCGGCATGCCGCTGGGCAGCTGCGCGCGGGCGGCGTTGATCGCCGCCTGCACGTCGCGCGCGGCGCTGTCCACGTCGCGGCCCAGTTCGAACTGCAGCTCGATCTGGGTGGAGCCCTGGGTGCTGGCCGAGTCGATCCGGCTCAAGCCCGGAATCGTGCCCAGCGCCCGTTCCAGCGGCGTGGCCACGTTGGCCGCCATCGACTCGGGGCTGGCCCCGGGCAGGCTGGCGCTGACGTTGATGGCCGGGTAGTCCACCTGCGGCAGCGGCGCCACCGGCAGCAGCCGCAAGCCCAGCAGGCCGGCCAGCACCACCGCCACCGACAGCAGCAGGGTGGCTACCGGGTGCTGCACGAACCAGCCGATCGCCCGCGCCAGCGGACTCACGCGTGGGCCTCGGCCACATCGTCGGCAGGTTCGGCCGGGCGCCGGCGGAAGCGGTCGAAGAACAGGTAGATCACCGGCGTGGTGAACAGGGTGAGCACCTGGCTGACGATCAGCCCGCCGACCATCACCACGCCCAGTGGCTGCCGCAGTTCCGCGCCCGAGCCGCTGGCGAACATCAGCGGGATCGCGCCGAACAGCGCGGCCAGCGTGGTCATCAGGATCGGACGGAAGCGCAGCAGCGCGGCCTGGTGAATCGCCTGGCGCGGGGCCAGGCCGAACTCACGCTCGGCCTCCAGCGCGAAGTCGATCATCATGATCGCGTTCTTCTTCACCAGCCCGATCAGCAGCACGATGCCGATCACCGCGATCAGGTCCAGGCTGCGCCCGCTCAGCAGCAGCGCCAGCAGCGCGCCCACCGTGGCCGAGGGCAGGGTGGAGAGGATGGTGATGGGGTGGATGAAACTCTCATACAGCACGCCCAGCACCAGGTACATCACCACCACCGCGGCCAGCACCAGCCACAGCGTGCTCGACAGCGAGGCGCGGAACGCATCGGCCGCGCCCTGCAGGCGCAGCTCCACCCCGGTGGGCAGGCCGATCGCCGCACGTGCGCCGTCGATGGCCTGCACCGCCTCGCCCAGCGACGCGCCGGATGCCAGGTTGAACGAGAACGTCACCGCCGGGAACTGGCCCACGTGGTTGATCAACAGGTGCGCCGGGCGTTGCTCGATGCGCGCGATGCCATTCAACGGCACCTGTCTGCCATCCGGCCCGGCCACGTGCAGGCGCGCGATGGCGTCCGGGCCGAAGGCCACGTCCGGGCGCGCTTCCAGCACCACGCGGTACTGGTTGGCCTGGGTGAAGATGGTGGAGATCTGGCGCTGGCCAAACGCGTCGTACAGCGCATCGGCCACCGCGTCCACGCTGATGCCCAGGCGTGCGGCGGCCACGCGGTCGATCAGCACGTGTGCCTGCAGGCCCTGGTTCTGCAGGTCGCTGGCGACGTCGGCCAGGGCTGCGGACTGCTGCAGGTGGGCCAGCAACCGGGGCGTCCATTGCGCGAGCTGGTCGCTGTCCGGGCTGGTCAGGGTGAACTGGTACTGGGTGCGGCTGATCCGGTCCTCGATGCCCAGTTCCTGCACCGGCTGCAGGTACAGCGTGATGCCGGGCACGTGCGCCACGCGCTGCTGCAGGCGCGCGATGATCGCCTGCGCGTCGCTGCTGCGCTGCGCGTGTGGTTTCAGTTCGATCAGCAACCGGCCACTGTTGAGCGTGGCGTTGTTGCCGTCCACGCCGATGAACGAGGACAGGCTGGCCACGTCCTCGTCTTCCAGCAGCGCCGTCGCAAGCACCTGCTGGCGCTGCGCCATGGCCTGGAACGAGATCGACTGCGGCGCTTCGCTGATGCCCTGGATCAGGCCGGCGTCCTGCACCGGGAAGAAGCCCTTGGGCACCCACACGTACAGCGCGGCGGTGAGCAGCAGGGTGGCCACGGTGGCGCCCAGCATCAGCGGCTGGCGCTGCAGCACCCAATGCAGCTGGCGGTCGTACAGGGCCACCACGCGGTCGAACGGGTCGCCCTGCTGCGCCGATTCCTGGCCGTCGGCGTCGCGGCGGGTGGCATGCCCGGCCTTGAGCAGGCGTGCGCACATCATCGGGGTCAGTGTCAGCGACACCAGCAGGGAGATGCCGATCGCCACCGCCAGGGTGATCGCGAACTCGTGGAACAGCTTGCCCACCACGTCGGCCATGAACAGCAGCGGGATCAGCACGGCGATCAGCGACAGGGTCAGCGAGATCAGGGTGAAGCCAATCTGCCGGGCGCCCTTCAGCGCGGCCTGCATCGGCGTGGCGCCGCGCTCCAGGTGGCGGGCGATGTTTTCCAGCATCACGATCGCATCGTCGACCACGAAGCCGGTAGCGATGGTGAGCGCCATCAGGGTGAGGTTGTTGAGCGAGAACCCGGCCAGCAGCATCACCCCGAAGGTGCCCACCAGCGACAGCGGCACCGCGATGCTGGGAATGATCGTGGCCGGAATGTTGCGCAGGAACACGAAGGTGACCATCACCACCAGCGCGATGGCGATCAGCAGCTCGTGCTGGACGCCGCGGATGGAAGCGCGGATCGACTCGGTGCGGTCGCTCAGCACCGCCACGTCCACGCCCTTGGGCAGCGATGCCTGCAGCTGCGGCAGCAGCGCCCGCACCTGGTCCACCACGGCGATCACGTTGGCACCGGGCTGGCGCTGGATGTTGATCAGTACCGCCGGCGTGGTGCCCGACCATGCGGCCAGCTGGCGGTTTTCCGCACCGTCTTCGATCGTGGCCACGTCGCCCAGGCGCAGCGGCGCGCCGTCCTTGTAGGCCAGGATCAGCGCCTGGTACTCGGCCACCGAGCGCATCTGGTCGTTGGCATCGAGCATGATCGCGCGGGTGGGGCCGTCGAAGCTGCCCTTGGGCAGGTTGACGTTGGCCGCGCCGATCGCGGTGCGGATGCTGGCCATGCTCAGGCCATTGGCGGCCAGCGCCGACGGGTTCACCTGGATGCGCACCGCCGGGCGCTGCCCGCCGGCCAGGCTCACCAGGCCCACGCCCGGCAGCTGCGACAGGCGCTGGGCCATGCGCGTATCCACCAGGTCGTGCACCTGCGGCAGCGACAGCCCCTGCGAGGTCACCGCCAGGGTCAGGATCGGGGTGTCGGCCGGGTTGACCTTGCGATACACCGGTGGCACCGGCAGGTCGTCGGGCAGGAAGCTGTCGGCAGCGTTGATCGCCGCCTGCACCTCCTGCTCGGCCACGCCCAGGGCCACCTCCAGCGAGAACTGCAGGGTGATCACCGAGGCGCCCCCCGAGCTGGTGGAGGACATCTGTTTCAGCCCGGGAATCTGGCCAAGCTGGCGCTCCAGCGGCGCGGTCACCGCGCTGGTGGTCACCCCCGGGCTGGCACCCGGGTACAGCGTGGTGACCTGGATGATCGGGTAGTCCACCTGCGGCAGCGCCGCCACCGGCAGCAGCCGGTAGGCCAGGATGCCGGACAGCAGCAGCGCCACCATCAGCAGCGTGGTGGCGACCGGGCGCTCGATGAAAGGCCGCGAGAGGTTCATGCGCCGGTCCGCGGCGCGTCCACCTGTGTTGCCGGCGTGGGCACCACCTCCACCGGCGCGCCTTCGCGCAGGCCGTCGATGCCTTCCACCACCACCCGTTCGCCGGCCTTGAGGCCTTCGCGCACCGAGACGCGCTCGCCATCGGCCGGGCCCAGCACTACGTTGCGCAGGTGCGAGGTGTTGTCCGGGGCGATCACGTACACATAGCTGCCCTTGCTGCCAAACTGCACGGCGGCGTTGGGAATCACCACCGCATCGGCACTGCTCACCTGCAGGCGGATGTTGACGAACTGGTTGGGAAACAGTGCCTCGTCGGCATTGGCGAACTGCGCGCGCAGCTTCAGCGTGCCGGTGGCGGTGTCGATGCGGTTGTCCAGGCTGGACAGCACGCCGCTGCCGAGCGCCTGGCGCTCTTCGCGATCCCACGCTTCCACCGTGAGGTCGGGCGTGGCGCGCACGGCGGCCACCACGGCCGGCAGGTCCGGTTCGGGCACGGTGAACAGCACGCTGATCGGCGTGGTCTGGGTGATGGTGGCCAGCGGTTCGGTATCCCCGCTGCGCACCAGGTTGCCCACGTCCACGTTGCGCAGCCCCATGCGCCCGGCCACCGGCGCGGTGATACGGGTGTACTGCAGCTGCAGGCGGGCTTCATCCACCGCGGCCTGGTCGGTCTGGCGCCGGCCCTGCAGCTGGCGCACCTTGCTCTGCTGGTCGCTCAGGTCCTGGGCAGAGACGAAGTGCCTGGCCTGCAGTTCGCTGTAACGCTTGAGCTGGGTCTGCGCGTTGTCCAGTTCGGCCAGGTTCTGCTGCTGGGTGCCCAGCGCACGCGCCAACGCCACCTGGTAGGGGCGCGGGTCGATCTCGGCGATCAGGTCGCCGGCCTTGACGTGTTCGCCCTCGCGGAACGACAGCCGCAGCAGTTCGCCGTCCACGCGGCTGCGCAGGCTCACCGTATGCAACGGCGTGACCGTGCCCAGCGCCTTCAGCCGCACCACCAGGTCTTCGCGCACCACGGTGGCCACGCGCACCGGCGTTGCGGTGCTCGGGGGGGCGGCTTCGGCGGCCGGCGCGGGCGACAACACGCGCCAGGCGATCACGGCGGCGGCCAGCACGGCCACGAGCAACAGCGGTTTGAACAGACGACGGGAACGCGGGGGGAGCGGGGCAGACATGGGGCATCCTGCGCGTGCGCCACACGGCGAACGCGTCCATGGTGTACCGGCCCGTGGGGGCAGGCGAGGCGAAGTGGGGTTGTCTGGCGGGGCCGCTGGTCGAAGGCCGCAGCGTGGCTGGATACCGACCCGGGAGGGGCGGGGGCGCCATGGTACCGCGTGCAGGCGGTTGCGCTCACATGACCTTGGTCATGGAGCGGGGATGGTCGGGTGCTACCGGTGCATTGAACGGTCCGTTCAATGCACCTCGTCGCGGTAGACGAACTTGGGCATTTCCCATTTGAAGTGGATCGCCAGCAGGCGCAGCAGGAAGCCGCCGCCCAGGCACCACAGCGTGGCGGCGTTGATCGACACGCCCAGCTCCAGCAGGCCCAGGTAGGCCGCGCCGGTGAACAGGGTGATCACCGCATACAGCTCCTTCTGGAAGATCAGCGGGACTTCGTTGCACAGCACATCGCGCAGCACACCACCGAAGGCACCGGTCAACATGCCCGAGATCAGCACGATCGGGGCGGCGTGGCCGGCATCGCGCGCCACCGCGCAGCCGATCAGGGTGAAACAGATCAGCCCCAGCCCATCCAGCACCAGGAAGGTGCGGCGGAAGTGGTGCATCCAGCGCGCCACCCAGGTGGCGATCAACGCCGCGCAGATGGTGAAGCCCAGGTACTCGGGGTGCTTGACCCAGCCCAGCGGGTAGTGGCCCAGCACGATGTCGCGCAGCGAACCACCGCCCAGCGCGGTGACGCAGGCAATGATGACCACGCCGAACAGGTCCATGCGCCGCCGTCCGGCGGACAGCGCGCCGGTCATGGCTTCGGCGGAAATGGCGATGAGGTAGATCAGGGAGAGCAGCATGGGGGAGGCTCCGGGCACGTCAGGCGGGGACGGAAGCACGCACATCGCACGCCAGCGCGGGGCACTGTCGTGAGGGTGGGATTCCGTTGCCGCTCCCGCTGTCCTTTTGCCTGAGAGTTCGGTGGCCAAGGCCACGTGCCCCTTCGGCGGGTCATTGAAGACCTCTCTCCAGATCGGCGTGCTGGATGCATGGTTGGTGGCGTTCCGGGCCACCGGCCTGAGCGATTATGGGAGCCTGCGCCTTCGGCGGGTGCCAACGTGGCACCTCTCTCCTGCATCCGGGGCGGATTCTAGCAGCCGTTGGGCGCTCGCCGGTGGATAATCCCGGTATGCCCGCTGAACCCGCCCCTTGGTACGTGTACCTGCTGGAATGCCGCAACGGCAGTTACTACGCCGGCATCAGCAACGATGTGGACGCCCGCTTCCAGGCCCATCTGGCCGGCAAGGGCGCCAAGTACACGCGCGCCCACCCGCCGGTGAAGCTGCTGGCCATGCGCGCCTACCCGGACCGGGCAACCGCCTCCAAGGCCGAATGGCAGCTCAAGCGGCAACCGCGGGCGCGCAAGCTGGCGTGGCTGCAGGCCACCCCGT
This sequence comes from Stenotrophomonas maltophilia, assembly GCA_002435595.1. GTDB lineage: Bacteria > Pseudomonadota > Gammaproteobacteria > Xanthomonadales > Xanthomonadaceae > Stenotrophomonas > Stenotrophomonas maltophilia_AC. Next base: position 7,717 of record DJBL01000165.1, on the reverse strand, counting down.
AGCGCCGGGTTCTGCCCGGCTGCGCGTGGCGCTGGCTCGCTGTCACGGCGTAGGCCACAATCAGCCGACCACCGGGAGGGAACCAGGATGTTCGATCTCCAACGAAAGCCGCTGACAGGAACGCGCATGGCGTGGCTTCTATCGTTCCCCGCGCTGCTGCTGGTCGGCCTGCTTACCGCCGCGCCCGCATCGGCGGCCAGGCCCGCGAACGCACTGCGTCATGGCGACATCGCCCCGGCCGATTCCTTCCGTGCCGCCTACGCCCCCGATGCCATCGCGGCCGCGCGCACGCCGCTCGACCCGGCCAACGTGCCTGCCAGCCTTCGTGGCCTGGTGCCGCTGGCCGACTACTGGGGCATCGGCGATGACGTCCTCCGCGAGATGCTGCAGGAGGGGGAGAGCGCGGCGAAGAAGAAGGCGTTGGCCGATGCGGTCAACCCGCACAATGCGGCGATCACGGCCTGGCTGGACAGTTGGGCGCAGGGCGAGCCAATGAGCGACGAGGCGGCCGCCTTCATGTACATGCAGCTGGGCCTGGACGAGATGGGGCTGTTCCAGACGCGCTGATCCTCCTCTCTCTACCGGATGAACCCCTGCGATGACCCCGCTTGCCCTGCTGCTCGCCCTTGCTGGCGCTACCCCATCGGCCGCCCCCGCCATCGATCCCGCCATGCGTGCCGCGATCGAAGCCACCTGCCTGGACTACGTGGACGGCCAGCTCGAAGGCGACCCGGCCCGCGTGGCGCGTTCGCTGCACCCGGACCTGGCCAAGCGCGCGATCCTCGGTGACACCCCGGATGAGCGCCTGGGCCTGCGCCGGATGTCGAAGGAAGAGCTGGTGGAACTCACCCGGCAGGGCGCGTTGAAAACCCCGAAGGACCAGTGGGACCGCCGCTGCACGCTGCTCGATGTCACCGGCAACGCGGCCTCGGTGCGGTTGGAAACCCCGTGGTTCGTGGACTACTTCCACATGGGCCGGTTCGGCGAGCGCTGGGTCATCGTCAATGCGCTGTGGTACAGCAAGCCCAAGGCAGCCGCCAGGTGACGACCACGCACAGCCAGGGCCCGGCCCTGCCGGTGACGGTCGGTGGGTCTGTGTCCTGCCTGACGAACACGCTGCCCGGCAATGCCGTGCGGCTGTCGAACACGGCCGCGCAGCACGGACAGGTGTCGCGGTTGCTCATGGCGAGGGCGGCGGCGGGGTGTCGCTGGGCACCTTCGGCCTGCGGTCCTCACGGTCATCGCCGAAGATGATCCGCGCGCTGCGCTGGTAGCTCCAGTACGCCACCGCCCAGTTGAGCAGCACCACGATGCGGTTGCGGAAGCCGATCAGGAAGAACACGTGCGCGGCCAGCCAGAACCACCAGGCCAGCACGCCGGACAACTGCAGCTTGCCCAGGTGCACGATCGCGGCCATGCGCCCGATCGTGGCCAGGTTGCCGAAATCCTGGTACTTGAACGGGCCCGGTGCGGGCTTGTTTTCCAGCCGCGCACGGATGATCGCGGCCACGTGCTTGCCCATCTGCTTGGCCGCCGGAGCCACGCCCGGCACCGGCCGGCCGTCGGCCTGGCTGAGCGCGGCCAGGTCGCCGGCGACGAAGATCTCCGGATGGCCTTCAATGGTCAGGTCGGGCTGGACCGGCACGCGACCGGCGCGATCCAGTGGCACCGCCAGCGTGCGTGCCAGCGGCGAGGCGGCCACGCCGGCGGCCCAGACCACGGTGCGCGCCGGGACGAACTGGTTGCCCAGCTGGAAGCCGTCGCCGTTGATGTCGCTGACCGGCGTACCGGTGAGCACTTCCACGCCCAGCTTTTCAAGCTGGCGGCGCGCCTTGAGCGAGAGCACCTCGGGGAAGGTGGACAGTACCCGCGGGCCGGCTTCGACCAGGCGCACTTTGGCACTGGCCGGGTCGATATGGCGGAACTCGTTGCGCAGGGTGTGGCGGGCGATCTCGGCCAGGGTGCCGGCCAGTTCCACGCCGGTGGGGCCGCCGCCTACCACCGCGAAGCTGAGCCAGGCCGCCTTGCGGGCGGGATCGGGCTCGGCCTCGGCGCGTTCGAAGGCCAGCAGCAGCTTGCGGCGCAGCGCGATGGCATCGTCCAGGGTCTTCAGGCCCGGCGCGTCGGCGGCCCATTCGTCGTGGCCGAAGTAGGCATGCGTGGCGCCGGTGCACAGCATCAGCATGTCGTAGCCGAGGTGGCTGCCATCGGCCAGGGTGATCTGCCGGGTGAGCGTGTCGATCGCGGTCACTTCGCCCAGCCGCACTTCCACATTGCGTTGGTCGCCCAGGATATGCCGTAGCGGCGCGGCGATATCCGGTGCGGACAGGCCGGCGGTGGCCACCTGGTAGAGCAGGGGCTGGAACAGATGGTGGTTGCGGCGATCCACCAGGGTGATGCGCACGTGCGCGCTGGCCAGCGCGCGGGTGGCCCAGAGGCCGGCGAAACCGCCACCGATGATGACCAGGTGGGGCAGGGTGTCGCGGGTCATGCAAGGACTCCTTGGCGGGGGCCGGCCCTCCGGCCCATGGGTTCATGGTCGACGCCGCCTATCCTCGCACGTGAAGCAGGATATTCACGTGGATGACAGATACTGGGTTCAGGGGCCGTCGCGCTTGCCGGCGGCCGTGTCCTTTCGCAGTGGAGGCAGAGATGACCGAACCGGAAAAGCGCATCGCCCTGTTGATCGATGCCGATAACGCGCCCTCGTCCAAGATCGACGTGGTGCTGGCCGAAGTGGCCCGTTACGGGGTCGCCAACGTGCGCCGCGCCTACGGCAACTGGAAGAGCCCGCGGCTGAAAGGCTGGGAGTCGGTGCTGCACGAGTACGCGATCCGTCCCATCCAGCAGTTTGCCTACAGCCGTGGCAAGAACGCCTCGGACATGGCGATGGTGATCGATGCGATGGACATGCTGTACGCACGCAACCTGGACGGTTTCGCCATCGTGTCCAGCGATGCCGACTTCACCCCGCTGGTGATGCGCCTGCTCACCGACGGGGTCAAGGTGTACGGGTTTGGCGAGAAGAAGACGCCCGAGCCGTTCGTCAATGCGTGCTCCAAGTTCACCTATCTCGAAGCACTGGGCCAGGGTCACGCCACCGACCCGGAAGTGGAGCAGGACAACGAGGAGGCGCGACCGCGCAAGAGCGGCCCGGAACTGCGCAACGACACCCGGCTGGTGCAGATGCTGCGCCGGGCGGTGACCTCGGCCGAAGGCGAGGATGGCTGGTCGCACCTGGGGCCGGTGGGCAGCCAGATCGGCAACCAGGCCTCGTTCGACTCGCGCAACTACGGCTACGGCAAGCTCAGTGAACTGCTGGCGGCCACCGGCCTGTTCGAGATGAAGAAGGACGGCAAGTCCACGTATGTGCGCGCACTGCCCAGCAAGGGCGCGGCCCGGTCGGGCAAGTGAGGCCGTCAGCGCGCTGCCGCGCGTTACCGCCACAGAACCCGGACACACGCCATGCGTGGTCCGGTGCCGGCCGGGTTACAGCGTGCGTGCGTCGGCGTGCCGGTAGCCGTCGATGAGCCCATGCCCGAAATCCTGCAGCGTGCCGAAGGACATCAACACCAGCGCGGCGGCCAGCATCAGGTTGCGGTGGTTGCGGCGGTAGCCCACCACCAGCAGGCCGACGCCGATGCACAGCAGGCTGATTTCCACGATCTGCGCGAACATTCCATTTCATCCTTGAGGTGACGGAGATGCCGTCGATCGGCGTATCGTAGCCGCACCGCGCGGCTCGGTGCCACGCCTCTAGCAACAGGGAAACCAACCATGCTGAAGATCTGGGGCCGCCACAATTCGAGCAACGTGCGCAAGGTGCTGTGGTGTGCCGAGGAGATCGGGGTGCCGTACGAGTCGATCCAGGTGGGCGGGGCATTCGGCGGCACGCAGTCGCCGGAGTACCGCGCGATGAATCCCAACGGGCTGGTGCCGGTGATCGAGGACCAGGGCCTGCCGTTGTGGGAGTCCAACACCATCGTGCGTTACCTGGCCGCGCGCTACGCGCTGGGCACGCTGTACCCGGAAGACGTGGTGGCGCGTGCACAGTCGGAGAAGTGGATGGACTGGACTACCTCGACCTTTTCCGGCGTGTTCCGCGACCTGTTCTGGGGCACCCTGCGCACCGCCCCGGCCGACCGCGACGAGGCGCGCATCGCCGCCGCGCTGGTGCGTTCGGGCGAGCTGCTGACGATGGCCGACGACGCGCTCTCGCGGCAGCCGTGGCTGTCCGGCGAGGCGTTCGCCATGGGCGATATCCCGCTGGGCGCGTTCATCTACGCCTGGTTCGAAATGCCGATCCAGCGCCCGCACCTGCCGCACCTGGCCGCGTGGTACGAACGCCTCAAGCAGCGCCCGGCGTATCAGCGCGGCGTCATGACCGCGTTGACCTGAGGCACCGTGCCGACCCACGGTCGGCCGCTGACTAATACAGGTCCGTCGGGTCCACATCCAGCGACCAGCGCACCTTGCGCGCCTGCGGCAGGCCGTGGATCTGTGGAGTGATCAGATCCAGCAGCGCATGCAGCGGGCGGCGCGACGGCGCCGACAGCAGCAGCTGGGTGCGCTGGTAGCCGGCACGCCGCGGCATCGGCGCGGGCATCGGGCCGTAGCGCTCCACCGCGGCTTGCTCGGGAATCAACCCGCGTACCGCGCCGAGCATCCCGTTGGCATGCTCCACCTGCTGCGCCTCGGCGCGCAGCAGTGCCAGGTGCGCGAACGGCGGGAAGCCGGCGGCTTCGCGCTGCTGCAGTTCGGCCTGCGCGAAGGCGTGGTAGCCGCCATGCACCAGCGTCTCCAGCAGCGGATGCCCGGGGTGGTGGGTCTGCAACCAGACCTCGCCGGGATCGGTGGCGCGGCCGGCGCGCCCGGCTACCTGGATCAACTGCTGGGCCAGCTTCTCGCTGGCGCGGAAATCGGCCGAGAACAGGCCTTCATCGATGCCCACCACCACCACCAGGGTGAGCTTGGGCAGGTCGTGGCCCTTGGCCAGGATCTGCGTGCCGACCAGGATCCCGGCGCGGTCGCCGAGCGCGGCCAGCTGGGTCTCCAATGCATCGCGGCGCGAGGTGGTGCCGCGGTCGATGCGGATCACCGGGTAGTCGGCGAAGGCCTCCACCAGATGCTCCTCCAGCCGCTCGGTACCGATGCCCTGCGGCTGCAGGGCCAGGCTGCCGCAATCCGGGCAGGCCAGCGGCGCGGCCTGGCGTGCGCCGCAGTGATGGCATTGCAGGCGGCGCCCACCGGCGTGCACGGTCATCGGCGCATCGCAGCGCTGGCACGGCGCGGTCCAGCCACAGTCATGGCACAACAGCACCGGCGCGTAGCCGCGGCGGTTCTTGAACACCAGCACCTGGTGGCCGGCCTGCAGGTGCTCGGCGATGCCCTGCAGCACCTCCGGCGACAAGCCATCGCGCAGCGGCCGCTTGCGCACGTCCAGCACGCGCACCCGTGGCGGGCGCGCATCGCCGGCGCGCACTTTCAGGCGCAGGTGGGTATAGCGGCCGGCCTGCGCGTTGTGCAGCGATTCCAGCGATGGCGTGGCACTGCCCAGCACCACCGGTACATCCAGCGCCTTGGCCCGCACCAGCGCGAAGTCGCGCGCGTGGTAGCGGATGCCATCCTGCTGCTTGTAGCTGCCATCGTGCTCTTCGTCGACCACGATCAGCCCGGCGTTGGGCAGCGGGGTGAAGATCGCCGAACGCGTGCCCACGATCACCTGCGCCTCGCCGCGCGATGCCGCCGCCCACACCCGTGCGCGCTCGTTGTCGTTCAGGCCCGAATGCAGCACATGCACCGGGATGCCCAGGCGGGTGCGGAAGCGCGACAGGGTCTGCGGGGTGAGCCCGATTTCCGGCACCAGCACCAGCGCCTGCCGGCCGCGCGCCAGGCAGTCCACGATCGCCTGCAGGTACACCTCGGTCTTGCCGCTGCCGGTCACGCCATCGAGCAGGTAGGCGCCGAACCCGCGCGCGGTGTTGATCGCGGCAATGGCCGCGGCCTGCTCGGGGTTGGGCACCGGGCCGGGCGCGGCGTGCGCCACCGGCAAGGCGTGCGCCAGTGCGACCCGTTCGACCAGGCCACGCTTGGCCAGCGCACGCGCGGCGCCGCGCCAGTCGTCCATCTGCGCGTCCAGTACATCCTCGTCCACCACCCCGTCGGCCAGCAGGGTGGCCAACCGCAAGGGGCGCGTCCCGGCGCGCAGGCGCGCGCGCTGCTCCTGGCCGGTGGCGGTCAGCTGCCAGCCCCAGCGGTGGGTGTCGGGTACCGCATCGCCGCGCCGCAGCGGCGCCGGCAGCGCGGTGCTCACCACCTCCCCGAGCGGGGCGTGGGTGTAGCGCGCCAGCCACTGCAACGACGCCCAGAGTTCGCCGCCGAGCAGCGGCGCAGGATCGATCCATGCCAGCGCCGCGCGCAGGCTGCCGCCGTCGGCGACCACCCCGATACCGGCCACCACCCCGACCAGCTCACGCGACCCGAACGGCACCCGCACCCGCCGCCCGACCATGTCCGCATCGGGCGCGGGGCCCGGCGGCGCGGCGTAATCAAACCACTGGGGCAGGGGCAGGGGCAGCGCGACCTGGATCGTCGGCGCATTCAGCAGGGGGGCGGGGCCACCTGTCAGCGACAGGGGAAGGGCCGGATCGGAGCTGGGCATCGCGCCAGTGTAGCGGCCCGTCCGCGCCCCGGCTGCGAGCGCGGACACCGGCGCAAGCTGAGCCGACGAACCTAAATAGCGGCTAAATATCTGTCCTGTCGAGAGATTCAGGCTTATCCACATCTTCTGTGGATAAGTCTGTGCGCCACTCTCGATCTCCGGGCCGTGCGTCAGGAAGTTCCGACCTCTCCCTCAACTTGGTCAAAAAATAGCCACACAACAATAATCAATAAAAACAACAACATAACTGTGAAACAAAGCTGAAACATGGTACTCGCGGTCCTCACGAGGCTGTCTGCCCGGGTTTTCATTGATGCTGTGCACAACCTGCGTCCGTAATGTCCTGCGCCTGTCCCGTGGGTCTTCACACGTGGCCTACATCGGCACGCCCGAGCGATGACGCAATCGCTATCATTTCGGCACTTGATGGAGTTGCTATGACGGCTGCGACGGCCCCCGTTTCTTCTACCGCAGCCGGCGCGCTGTCGGCATTTCTGCGTGGCGTGGAACGCCGCGCCCTGGTGGTGGCCGAGCTGCAGTGCGGCGATGCGGCCGTGGCCGAGCAGGCCCTGGTGTCGGTGATGCGCGCCTTTGCCGGCATCGCCAGCGACGTGCCGATGGCACAGTGGCCGGACCGCTTCTGGATCCTGCTGGCCCACCGCACCCCGATCCGGATGCCGGCCGAGGGCGGCCAGTGGCCGCCGGGGCTGGCCCACCTGCCGGCGCTGGCACCGCCGGCCCGGCTGGCGCTGTTGCTGCGCATCGGTGGCGGGCTGGACGAGGCCGCCGCCGCGCAGATCCTCGACCTGCCCGTGGCCGACTACCAGCAGGCGCTGGCCGAGGCCTGCCCGCGCGACGCCCAGGGCCACCCCGATGCGGCCGCCTGGCGGACGCTGGCCGAGCAGGTCCAGCAGCGCCTGCGCGACCTGCCCGTGTCGCGCCTGCAGCGGCTGCAACAGCCGGTGGCGGCGCCGGCCCCGCACAACGACGCCGCCTCCTGGCGCACGCCGGACAAAACCGAGGCGCGCCCGGCACGCGCGCGTTCGCGCCGCCCGG
>DJBL01000162.1 GCA_002435595.1 Stenotrophomonas maltophilia | reverse complement strand
GGCGCTGCCCGGCTGGGGGCCGCCAACGTGGCCGGGTCGGCCGGAACGGGCACCGGCATCGCGGGCGTGGCACCGGCCCCGGCCTGCGGGCCATTCACCACCGGGCCCAGCCACCACCAGCCGGCGATCCCGACCACCAGTCCCAGTGCCAGCAGCTTGGTCAGTTTCATCCGGTCACTCCTGCATCACCACCGGCACCGATGCGTCCACCGCGTCGGCCACCTGCAGCGCGTCCCAGTTGGTCATGCGCACGCAACCATGCGACTCGGTCTTGCCGACGTGGCCCGGCTCGGGCGTACCGTGCAGGCCGTAGTGCGGCTTGGAGATATCAATCCAGACCCGGCCGACCGGGTTGTTCGGACCCGGCGGCAGCAGCGCCTTGCTGTCCTTCTTGCTGGCATCCCAGAACAGCTTGGGGTTGTAGTGGAAGGTGGGGTCGCGCGAGATGCCCAGGATCTTCCACTTACCGATCGGCAGCGGGTCGTGTTTGCTGCCCGAGGACACCGGGAACTGTGCGTAGACCTTGCCCTGCGCGTCGTACAGGCGCAGCGTGGAATCGGATTTGTCGATCACCAGTCTGGCGGCCTTGGGCAACGTGCCCGGTGCGATGTTGGGGACCTGGATCTCGCTGCCCGCCTTGCCCAGATCCACGCCGGGGTTGAGCGCGCGCAGCAGCTCGGGCGAGGCGTGGAAGCGCTCGCCGAGGGCCTCTTCCACCGAACCAAACCCCAGCGCCTTGAGCTTGGCCTGCTCGGCCGGCTTCTTCGGGATCGGCTGGAACGGCCCGGCCACGTCCTCGGCGGTGAGCGTGTAGCGCGCCAGCGCCGGGGTGGCCTCGGGCTGCAGCGCCTGCCAGGTGGCATCGTCCAGCTCACCGGTCACCTTCAGTCCGCGTGCGGCCTGGAACCCGGCCACGGCGCGCTTCTGGTTGGAACCGGGCAACGCATCGATCTGCCCCGGCGAAAAGTGCGCGCGGTCCAGCAGCACCTGTGCATGCAGGTCCGAGCGTGGGCCGGTGGACGGCGCGGTGCTCTCGGCGATCGGTGCAGGGAGTGCGTTGGCCGGCTGCTGCGCCAGCGCGGGCAGCGCGGTGGCCAGGGCGAGGACGAGAAGCGAGGCGGTGGCGTGCGGGCGCAGGGGCATTGAAGGCTCCAGGACAAGGTCGATTGCACCTTGCCGCAGCAGCGTGCACGCGGCCTGTGAAAACGCTGACGCGCAGCTGAGTGCCTTGTCGTGCACAGGCTGTGAAGTGCATCACATTGAGGTTCGGCGCATCACCGCAAATGCGGTAGGGTGGGCCAACACCGCATCCGGACAGGGGATCGCATGGCGGCAGTGTTGGCGGCGTTGTATCTGCTGTGCCACGCAATGGCCCTGGTGTTGCTGCCGGGCCATGCACTGGTGTTGTCCTTCTCTTTCCTGACCGGTGCGCCGCTGCTGGCTGCGTTGGCTTGCCTGTGGCGGATGCGCGGCAGCGAGGCGCGGGTGGGCTGGCTGGCGCTGGCCGTCGGCATGTTGCTGTGGGCCGGGGCATGGCCGCCAACATGTACCAGGAGATCGGGCTGGACACGCCCGATGCCACCCCGGGGGCCAGCATGCTGCTGTATGTGCTGTACGGGGTGCCGCTGACCTTCGCCCTGGCCCATCCCCGCCACGAGCCGTGGTACCTGATCCTCATCGACGGCGCGCTGGCCCTGCTGCTGGGCTACCTGTTCTTCGTGCACACCTTTTCCTTCGCCACGCTGAGCGATGCGCCCGAGCCCGGGCTGGGCAACCTGCGCCTGATGTTCGACATCGAGAACCTGTTCATCGCGGTATTCGCGCTGGTGCGTTACCTGACCAGCGAGGATGCAGCGCGACGGGTGTTTTTCCGCGCGCTGGCCATCTATGCGTGGCTGTACATGCTCACCGCGTTCTACATCAACCACTACGCCACCGAGGCCAGTTACGGCGGGGCCAGCGACCTGCTGATCGACCTGCCGTTCCTGCTGCTGGCGGTGATCGCCCTGCGCGGCGATCCGGAACGTGCCGACGTCACGCCGCGCCGGCTGGCCCTTGCCGTGCGTGCGGGCAGCCCGTTGATCCTGCCGGCGGCCCTGCTGGTGGTGTCGGGGATCCTGGTGGACGCACACCCGCACCTGGCCGTGGTCGGCTTTGCCCTGGCCACGCTGGGCTCGGGGCTGCGCGGGGTGGTGATGCAGGTCCGCGCGCTGGAGCGCCAGGACCAACTGGACGTGCTGGCGCGGGTGGATGCGCTGACCGGAGTGGCCAATCGTCGCCAGTTCGACCAGGTGCTGCAGGCCGAGTGGGCCCGCGCGCGACGCAGCGGCCAGGGCATGGCGCTGCTGATGGTGGATATCGACCACTTCAAACAGTTCAACGATCGCTTCGGCCACCCGCTGGGCGATGTCTGCCTGCGTGCGGTGGCCACGGCACTGGCCGCGTGCGCCACGCGCGGCACCGACGTGGTGGCCCGGTATGGCGGCGAGGAGTTTGCGGTGGTGGTGCCGGGCACCTCGCGCGAGGGGGTGCTCGTGCTGGCCGAGACGATGCGCCGCGCGGTGGAGCGGCTGCGCCTGACCGCCACCGATGCGGTCAGCCAGGTCGGGGTGACCATCAGCATCGGGGTGGCCTGGGTCGGCCAGATTGCCAGCGCCGACGCGGATCCGTTGCTGGCCGCCACCGACGCGGCGCTGTACGCGGCCAAGCGGAACGGGCGCAACCGGGTGGTGGAAGGCAGCGTGGCGCCGCCGTCCGCGCCATGAGCCGACCGCATGGGCGTGGTCTCGCTGGCAGTGCCGGGCCTGGGCATCTGCCCGCGCGATGCTTTCATCGTGGCTGCGGTGATCGCGCGCGGCGAACGGGTGGGGGCTGCTGGCAGTGCGGGGGCGCAGTCGTGCGCGGGTGGCCGTGCTGCGCGAGGGTTCAGGCCCCCAGCGGCGCACCCACGGCCGTGGGCGCGCGGGTCAGGGGCGCAGGCTCTGCATGCTTGTGCCGGGTCCGGGCCGCGTCACGGGCGTAGTGGGGCGTCGTCCCAGCAACCGGTAGGGAACAGCCCCGATCATCGCCAGTGCCCACACCGTGCCCATCATCGACAGCACCGGGTGTTCGACGGGGGGGCTCCAGCACTTCTCCATCAGCATCATGCCCATGAAGATGCATGGGCCGCCGAGCATGAGCAGGATGAAGGTACGCGCGATCGGACTGCGGATCTCATAGTCGACTGGATCGGCCTCGACCGGCGGCTGTTCCAGCACCGCGGCTGCGATGCGGGGCCGTGGCCGGGTCGAGGGCCCATCCACCGGTCCGTCGCCGACCGCGGGGGTGTCCGGCGCCAGCAGCTCGTCAAGGTTGGTGCGTTCGAGCAGGGACTTGAGCGTCGGATCCACGGGAAAGCCCATATGCAGAGGCCGCCTGTGCGGCGGCCCCGGTAGCTGGCGGAAACAGCGGTGGCAGGTGCGGTCGGCACGTTACCACCGTGGGCGCCCTCAACGCACGTCGCGCAGTTCCCAGTGGTGCCCGGCCAGCATGCGCAGGCGCTGCTTGAACACATCGCTGTCGATGCGGGTGGTGGCCACCAGGTTGATGCGCAGGTCATCCTGGGTGCCGGTCACGGTGGCGTCCGGGTCAATGGCGCCCCACTGCGACTCGACCGCATCCGGGTCGGGCTGCTTGGCGCGCCACTTCTCGAACAGGGCGGTGCTGCGCAGGGCGTCCTGCAGTTCCTCGGCGAAGCCGGCCGCGCTCTGCGAATGGAAGGAAAGATCGGAATCGTTGCCGCGGGCCTTGGACGGGTCCGGCAGGCTGATGTGGTACTGCGCTGACATGGTTACCTCCGTTGAATGCTGCAAGGCTGGCAGACGCGCAGTGCAATCGGCGTGCACATCGCGCTCAGCCGCTGAACGTATGCGGGCCATCGGCGAAGCCGACGGTGACCGCGCCCTTGCCGACGTTGACCATGCCGGTCAGGCTCATCACCGCCTCGAACACCTCCACCCCGTGTGCCTGGCAGGTCTGGCGCAGGCTGGCGTAGCCGGGCAGGGCCTGCAGGTCGGCCAGCTCGCCGCCGTAACTCAGGCACACGGTGGGCGTCATCAACCCGGCCTTGACCCGTTGCCCGACGAAATCGAACAGCTTCTGCACCGCGTTGTCGAAGCCCTTGATCTTGGCCACCGGCCCGGTTTGGCCGCGGTAGCCATGCAGCACCGGCTTGATGTCCAGCGCGCTGCCCAGCGCGGCGCTGAGCAGGCCCACGCTGCGGTCGCCCTTGTGCCGGGCGCGGGCGCGCATGTAGTACAGATCGCGGGTGACCATGTAGCCGTGCACGTTCTGGGCCAGGTCTTCCAGGCGCTCGCGGATCTGCTGCACGCTGGCCCCGCTGTCGCGCAGGCGCACCGCTTCCACCGCGGTCACGCCCTGGGCGGCGAACAGGTTCTGGGTGTCGAGCACGCGCAGGGCGAACGGCGAGTTGAACCCGGCCGCATGGCGCACCGGCTTGTAGTCGTTGAGGATCGCGAAACTGGCCTGCATGGCGTTGTCGTGGATCGGGCTGCGGGTCTTGGTGATCGTCATGCAGAACACATGGTCGTAATCGATCACCAGCTTGCCCAGGAACAGGTCGCGGATCTGGGTGACGCTGAACGGAATGGTCTCCGCTTCGGCGCCATGTTCGGCCACGTGGGCGTGCAGGAAGCTGAGCGTGGCCTGCTCGTCGCGGTGGTCGGCGAGCACCGCTTCGCCGATCCGCACCGTGATCGGCAGCAGCACGATGTTGTGTTGTTCAATGAAGTCCTGCGGCAGATCGCAGGCCGAGTCGACGACGATTCCGATGCGCATCCTGAGCCCCCCTCCGGGCAGGTTGTAGGTTCGGAAACGTGAAAGCTATCTCAAAATCGACCCGCCTGCCTGAGCCGCCAGTCAGCTTGACGGGCGACTGCGCTCCACCGCGATCGGGAGGGCGTCGATCCGGCCCCATTCGCCGCGGTGCAGCATGTCGGGATCGGCCAGCACCGCCTGCATCAGGCCATGTGCCTCGTTGCCCCAGTACAGCTCGCCGTCGATGGCCAGGGTGGGCACCCCGAACACCCCGGCAGCGATCGCCGCCTCGGTGTTCTGGCGCAGCTGCTCCTTGACCGACGGGGCCGACACCGCCGCTGCCACGTCGGCCACGTCCAGCATCGCCCCGGGCAGGGCCAGGGCGGGCGGGCTGTCGGCCGCGCGCCCATCGCGCCAGATCCAGTTGAACAGGATGTCCACTGCCGGGTGGCTGGCCTCGGCGGCCAGGCACAGCCGCAGGGCGGCCAGCGGGTTGAACGGGTGGCCGGGCGGGAAGCGCAGCGGCACGCCCTGCTGCTGCGCCTGCCACAGCACCTGGCGGTAGGTGAAGCGGCGCTTGGCCGGGATCTCGGCCGGGCCCAGGTTGCCCAGGTGGTGCAGCACCGCGCCCAGCGCGATGGGCACCGGCTGGATCTGCTCGAACTGGGGCAGCGTCTTGAGCTGCTGCCAGTGCAGGTAGGCGAACGGCGAGACGAAATCGAAGTACCAGCGCAGCGCCATGGAGCATCCTTTCTTGCGGGGGCGGCGGCGGGGCGTGCCCGCCGCGGGCGGGGAGGTCAGCGCGAGTATGCGCGGGGTTCGGTGCCGGCCGGGGCCAGGTAGCGGTCGCGCAGGTCGGTCTGGCGCGAGCGCATCGGCATCGCCCGTCCGCCCAGCCAGACCTGCTCGGCGTAGTGGCCCACGTCCAGCGGGTCGCCATCCCACAGCACCAGGTCGGCCAGCTTGCCGACCTCGATGGTGCCGATGCGGTCGCCCACGCCCAGCACCTGCGCCGGCACCCGGGTCAGTCCGGCCAGGCCATCCTGCCAGGGCAGCCCGTTGGCTACCGCGTTGCCGGCCAGCTGGCGCATCTTGCGTGCGTTGTGCGAGGCATCCTCGCGCTGGGCGAAGCTGACCTGCACGCCGGCCGCACGCAGCCGCGCGGCGTTTTCCAGGGTGGCGCCGAGCTGGTCGAAACTGCTCGGCAGGTTGCCCAGGGCATCCACGAACACCGGCACGCGGGCCTGGGCCAGCTGCGGCGCCAGGCGCCAGGCCTCGGCACCACCGGCAATGGCGATCTTCAGCTTTTCGCGCGTTGCCCAGCGCAGCAGCTGGCCGATGTCGGCAGCGCGGTCCACCTGCACCACCAACCGGCCCTGGCCGGCCAGGTAGCGGGCCAGGGTGGCGCGCCCGGCCGGGGTGAGCAGGGCATGCGGCGAATCGACCGGCACCCGGCCGCGTGCTTCGCTCAGCATCTGCTCCAGCAGCATCCACTGCGCCGCGCGCGAGCTGCCGGTGAGTTCGGCGCCCGATGCGCCCAGGCGGATGTACAGCGCCAGCGGCCCGATCGGATCGGCGCTGCCATCCAGCCGCACCACGCCGCCCTGGCCGGCGATGAAGCCGCCGCCGCTGTTGGCACCCAGTGCGGTGAACCCGATCCCGTCCAGGCGCGCCACCGGGATCAGCACCGAGGCGGGGTTGTAGGCCAGGGTCACGTCGAACTCCGGGCGCAGCGGCTGCTCTTCCAGCTTCAGCGTGCTGTCCACCGTGGTCGACTCGCCGGACACCTCGTCGATGCCGATGTCGGTGATGCCGCCGAACAGGGCCGGGGTCAGTGGCTTGCCGGCCGCTTCGACCACGCTGACGCCGGCCGGTGCGACCAGGCCGGTACCCACCGCACGGATGATGCCGCCCTGCACCAGCACATCGCTGCGCTCCAGGCTGCCACGCGCGCTGGCGGTATGCACCGTGGCGTTGCGCACCAGCAGGTCCTGGGCCTGCACGGGCAGCGCGGCCAGCATCAGCAGGGCGGTCGTGCCGAGCCATGCACGGCGACGCGCGGAGCGCCAGGCAACCCGGCTCATGGACGCGCCTCCTGGCCCAGCATGAAGTCCGACAGCGGCTGGCGCCGCGCATCGCGACGGTCGTAGACCTGGTGGCCATCGATGTAGACCTGCTCGGCCTGTGCGTAGGAACTGAACGGGCTGCCGTTCCACACCACCACGTCGCCCATCTTGCCGGCCTCCAGGCTGCCTGTCTGTTTCTCCACGCCCAGCGAGCGGGCCGCGTTGTAGCTCAACCACATCATCGCCCGCTCCGGCGCGATCTCGATGCCGGCGCGGCGCGCATTGGCGATCACCTTGGCCGCCTCCTGGTTGAGCCGCTGGATGCCCTCGGGCGAGTCCGAATGCACGATCGCGCAGCTGTTGGCCGGGCGGTCGACCAGTGCGATGTTGTCCTGGATGCCGTCGAAGGCTTCCATCTTGAAGCCCCACCAGTCGGCCCAGAGTGCGCCGCAGACACCTTCGGCCGCCAGCCGGTCGGACAGCTTGTAGGCCTCCACCGCATGGTGGAAGGCGGCGATCTTGAAGCCGAACTCGCGGGCCAGGTCCAGCATCGTGGCCATCTCATCGGCGCGGTAGCAGTGGATGTGCACGCGGATGTCGCCCTGGATCGCGCCGGCCAGGGTGTCCAGCTTGAGGTCGCGCTTGCCGCCGGCATCGCCGGCGCTGTCGCCCTTGTCGCTGCCGCTGAACCAGCGCTTCTTCTGCTGCTTCTTCGGTGCGTTCTTGGCGATGTACTCGCTGGCGTCGATGAAGGCGGCGCGGTAGCCGGCCACGTTGCCCATGCGCGTGCCCGGGGCCACGCCCTTGCCGCCGCCGTAGACGCGCTTGGGGTTTTCGCCGCAGGCCATTTTCAGGCCCCACGGCGCGCCGGGAAATTTCATCGCCTGGTAGGTGGTGGCGGGCACGTTCTTCAGCGTCACCCCGCGCCCGCCGACCAGGTTGGCCGAGCCGGGCAGTACCTGCATGGCGGTCACCCCGCCGGCCAGTGCCGCCGCGAAACCCGGATCCTGCGGCCACACCGAATGCTCGGCCCACACATTGGCGGTGACCGGTGCGGTCATTTCGTTGCCGTCGCCATGCGCGCCCACCCCGGGGCTGGGGTACACGCCCAGGTGCGAGTGCACGTCGATGATGCCGGGGGTGACCCACTTGCCGCGCGCGTCCACCTGGCGCGCATCGGCCGGCGCGGCCAGGGCCGGGCCCACCGCGGCGATGCGGCCGTCGCGCAGCAGCACGTCGGTCTGCTCCAGACGTGCGCCGGTGCCGGTGAGCACGGTCGCATTGCGGATCAGTACCGGGGCCGAGGCGATCGGTGCGTAGGTGCTCGGATAGGGATCCTGCACGAAGCGCGAGGCCGCCGGCGCCGATGGCGCCGCCAGCGAGAACAAGGCCAGGCCCAGGCCGGCAGTCAATCGTGTGCGCATGTTTCCCCGTAGCGGCATGGACGAATCGAGCGACGCTAGCGGGTCTGCGGGGCGTTTGCCAAGTGGCCAGGCTCATGGATGCGATGCCTGCAGACATCGTGGGTGGATGTGGGGAGTTTCCTGATGTTGTCTGGCGAAATGGGCCGGTATCGTATAAGCCTCCAGAACTCCGGGCGGCGCGCGGCGGGCGGTCGCGTGTCATAGGGGGAGCGGTGCGCGCACCGCTTGGGAGTCCTCGTCGCCCCACGGGCGGCGTACACGGATGTTGCGCGGCGGACGCCTCCGCCGTGTCGGCTTATGCCCATAAATTGTAAAAGTTTCGTGAACAATCGCTTACGCTTGGCGTGCACGTCATACGGAATGGCATGCATTTTTCTGTGTGGCTGCCGATATCGCCTGCGGTATCCCAGCCCGAATCACTTCAAGGAAGTAGTCTTCAGATGATCCCTGTTTCCCGCATCAATGCCCGTCGTCCTTCGCCGAGCCTGCTGGCATCGGCCATCACCGGAACCCTGCTGGCCGCCCTTGCCGTACCGGCCCTGGCCAGCTCCTCCGCCGATTCCCTGACCACCTACCAGCAGCAGCGCGCCCTGCAGCGCGCGGCCTTCAGCCTTGAGCTGCCGGCGGCCAACGTGGCCAACGTCGGCGCCGTGCGTACCGCCGCCGCTCCGCCGTCGGGCCCGGTCAACGGCACCCCTGGCAACGCCGAAAGCTGGCGCAGCGCCGAGTTCAACGCCGACTGGGGCCTGGGCGCGATCAACGCCGATGTCGCTTACGCGCGTGGCCTGTCCGGCAAGGGCATCCGCCTGGGCGTGTTCGACAGCGGCTCGGGCCTGGACCACCCGGACTTCGCCGGCAAGGACCACCGCAGCCTGCGCATTGCCGACCTGCTGCCCGATGGCACCCGCTGCACCAACACCACCCTGATCGATGGTCCCGACGCCTGCTTTGCGAGCGACGGCGACGAGGTCTCGATCGACTACGTCACCTACGACCCCAGCGTGCCGCAGGCTATCCGCGACATCATCGAGGCCGACCCCCGCTACCTGCAGGCAGGCATCCATTTCCAGACCCATGGAACGCACGTGGCCGGCACCATCGCGGCCAACCGTGATGGCAGCGGCACCCATGGTGTTGCCTACGGCGCGGACCTGACCGCTGCCAAGCTGTTCTTCAACGGCGCCCAGATGTGGACGGATGTGGGCGGCGGCGATTACCGCGTCGTCAGCGTGGGCGGCATCGGCCCGGACGACAGCGCGTTCCAGGACATGTACGCGCAGATGAACGACCAGGGCGTGCGCGCGATCAACCACAGCTGGGGCCTGACCAACGAGCCGACCGATCTGGCCACCCAGGACCAGCTGTACGCCGGCGCGGCCGAGTACCTGGACATCTTCGCGGAAGGTTCGCGCAGCAAGGGCATGATCCAGGTGTGGGCCGCAGGCAACAACAATGCCAACGCCGCCACCCCGGAACAGGCGCCGATCGCCGGCATCTACGCCACGCTGCCGCGTCTGTTCAGCGACATCGAGCAGGACTGGCTGAGCGTGGTCAACGTCCGCCAGGACCAGGCCGGCGGCTACGTGCTGGACATCAGCTCCAATCGCTGCGGCTTCAGCGCCAACTGGTGCCTGGCTGCACCGGGTACCGACATTCTGTCGACCGTCTACGGCAGCGATTCGGCGTTGGATGCGCAGCTGCTCGCGGACGCGCAGGGCAACGTGCTGCTGGACGTGATCGAGCGCGTGCCGACCTACAGCTACGACGTGATGACCGGCACCTCGATGGCGGCACCGCACGTCACCGGCGCGCTGGGCCTGCTGTTCGAGCGCTTCCCGTACCTGACCAGCGCGCAGGTGCGCGACGTGCTGCTGACCACCGCCACCGACCTCGGTGCCACCGGCGTGGACGATGTCTACGGCTGGGGCCTGATGAACCTGGCCAAGGCCGTCGAAGGCTACGGCGAGCTGCGCGTGGACACCGACGTGGTGATGAACACCAAGGCCGGCGGCCTGAAGGTGTGGGAAGGCGATGCGTGGGACGACTGGACCAACGACATCGGCGGCCCGGGCAGGCTCACCAAGTCCGGCATCGGCTGGCTGCGCCTGAGCGGCGACAACAGCTTCAACGGCGCGATCGTGCGTGAGGGCGTGCTGGAGCTGGACGGCGTCAACACGCTGACCTCCTCGCTGGACGTCACCGGTGGCCAGTTCCTGCTCAACGGCACGCTGCGCGACATGACCTTCATCAATATCGGCGGCAACAGCCGGGTCAATGCCGGCGGCGTGCTCGACAACACCGACCTGTACATCACCGGTGGCGTGGTCTCGTTCAATGGCGTGCAGACCGGCGGCACCACGCTCGTGGGCGCCAAGGGCACCCTGAAGGGCGTCGGCCGCCTCGGCGACACCCGCGTGGAAGGCACCATCGCCCCGGGCAACTCGATCGGTACGCTGACCATCGACGGCAACTACGTGCAGACCGCCAGCGGCGTGTACCAGGCCGAACTGGCCCCGGGCAGCCGCAGCGACCAGCTGCATGTGACCGGCACCGCCACCCTGGACGGCACCCTGAAGGCACTGCCCGAACCAGGTTTCTACTACCTGGGTGAGCGGTTCAACTTCCTGGTGGCCGACGGCGGCGTCAATGGTCGTTTCGCGACCACCGACTTCAGCGCGTTCTCGCCGTTCCTGCAGTTCAACATGACCTACGACGCGCAGGGCATGCGCATCGACGTGACCCGCGGCAATGCGCTGTCGGCCGGTGCCGTTACCGCCAACCAGCTGGCCGTGGCCAACACCGCCGACGGGCTGGACTTCAACCAGGGCCTGCCCAAGCCGCTGACCCAGTTGTTCCCGGCCCAGGTGGGCGCGGCGCTGGATGCGTTGAGTGGTGAACTGCATGCCGCCGCGCCGATGGCGCTGGTGGAAAGCAGCCGCTACGTGCGCGATGCCGCGCTGGGCCGCAGCATCGGTGCACGTGCACCGGGCGCGGAAGAGGGTGCGGTCACCGGCGCCTGGGTCCAGGCGATCGGCGGCAGCGGCAAGCTGGACGGCGATGCCAATGCGGCCCGTACCGAAAGCAACAGCAACGGCCTGCTGGTCGGCGCCGACCACCAGTTCGGCAACGGCTGGCAGGTGGGCGGGCTGGTCGGTACCGGTCGTACCGACAGCAAGCAGGGCCAGGGCCGTCGCGCCCGTGCGGAAATCGACAACACCCACTTCGGCGCCTACGTGGGCAACCAGTGGGGCGGTTTCGGCCTGCGCGCCGGCCTGGGGTACAGCCGCCACGAGGTGGACAGCAAGCGCGAGCTGGCCTTCGCCGGCTACCAGGACACCCTGACCGCCCGCTACGACGCCAAGACCCGCCAGCTCTTTGTCGAAGGTGCCTACCGCATCGGCGACGCCGAAGCGGGCCTGGAGCCGTACCTGCAGCTGGCCCGCGTGGAAGTGGACGTGGACGGCATCAACGAGCAGGGCGGCGCCGCGGCGCTGCACGGCAACGTGGGCGACACCCGCAGCAACGTCGGCACCGCCGGCGTGCGCTTCGACCGTGGCCTGAAGGCGTCCTGGCAGCAGGACAGCTGGCTGCACGTGCGCGGTGGCGTTGGCTACCGTCGTGCCTGGGGCGACCGCAACCAGGTGGCCGACCTGGCACTGTCCAGCGGCAATGGTTTCACCGTCAGTGGCGCGGCGATCGCCGACCACGCGGTGGTGGCCGAGCTGGGCCTGTCGGCCTGGCTGAGCCCGCGCAACCAGCTGGAACTGGGCTACAACGGCCAGTTCGGCAGCGAGTCGCGCGACCACGGCGTGACTGCGCGCTGGTCCGTGCAGTTCTGATCCGGCACCACCGGTAAGGGGAAAAAGGCGGCCATTGGCCGCCTTTTTTCTTGCTTGTGGCCGGCGCATCCCCAAAATAGGCGGATTGGAACCACTTGCCGGACGGAAATCGCAGCATGAAGAACAAGCAGGAAATCGTTGAAAACTGGCTGCCGCGCTACACCGGCGTGCCCCTGGACCAGTTCGGCCAGCACATCCTGCTGACCAACTTCGGTGGCTACCTGCACACCTTCTCCCACCTCACCGGTGCGCCGGTGCAGGGCATGGACCGGCCCATGGCCAGCGTCACCAGCGATGACATCACGCTGATCAACTTCGGCATGGGCAGCCCCAACGCGGCCATCGTGATGGACCTGCTCTCGGCGATCATGCCCAAGGCGGTGCTGTTCCTGGGCAAGTGCGGCGGCCTCAAGCGCAAGAACCAGCTCGGCGACCTGATCCTGCCCATTGCCGCCATCCGCGGCGAGGGCACCTCCAGCGACTACCTGCCGCCGGAAGTGCCGGCCCTGCCGGCCTTCGCCCTGCAGCGCGCGGTCTCCACCACCATCCGCGACCTCGGCCACGACTACTGGACCGGCACCGTCTACACCACCAACCGGCGGGTCTGGGAGCACGACGAAGCCTTCAAGGAAAAGCTGCGCCTGATGCGCTGCATGGCCATCGACATGGAGACCGCCACGTTGTTCGCGGCCGGCTTTGCCAACCACATCCCGATCGGCGCCCTGCTGCTGGTTTCCGACCAGCCGATGATCCCCGATGGGGTCAAAACCGAGGCATCCGACGCCAAGGTCAGCTCACAGTTCGTCGAAAACCATATCCAGATCGGTATCGAGGCGCTTAAGCTTATACGGCGCAACGGCAAGTCGGTCCGCCACCTGCGCTTTGACGAGTGATGGCAATCGCACCGGCGGGCGTCTTGGGGACGCGCCGCCCTCAGGGGTAGTGAATGGACGTGGCGGCACAAGTAGTGGAGTTCTGGCGCAACGCCGGCCCACAGCAATGGTTCACGCGCGATGACGCGTTCGATGCGCGGTTCCGCCAGGCCTTCCTGGAGGAACACTTCGCCGCGGCCCGCCGTGCGCGCGAACATTGGCTGGGCAGCGCCGACGGCGCGCTGGCGCTGATGATCCTGCTCGACCAGTTCCCGCGCAACTGCTTCCGCGACACGGCCCACTCCTATGCCACCGACGGCCTGGCCCGCCACTACGCCATGCGCGCGGTGGAGGAGGGCCTGGACCTGCAGCTGGTGCCCAAGCTGCGCGCCTTCATCTATCTGCCGTTCGAGCACTCCGAGGATCCGCAGGACCAGGAGCGTTCGGTGGCCATGTTCGATGCGCTGGGCGACAAGGAATACCTGCAGTACGCCGAGCTGCACCGCGACATCATCCGTCGCTTCGGCCGCTTCCCGCACCGCAACGCGGTGCTCGGCCGCATGCCAACTGCCGCCGAACTGGACTACCTGGCCGAGGGCGGTTTCGCCGGCTGACAGGTGCGCATGTCGGGGCGCTCGCGGATGCGCAGGCAATAGGCGAGGCGCGTTGCGGGCGCAGTCGGTCTGGCCAGGCCGCGTTGCACTTCCATGGCCCCGCCCCGCCCGGAGGGTGGCAGGCATGTCGCCAGCACAGAAACAAAAAACGCCGGCATTGCCGGCGCTTTTTGTTCAGAACATCGCAAGCGACGATCAGTACTTCGGCACGCTGTTGTCCACCTCGTTCGACCAGGCGTCGATGCCGCCGGTGATGTTGTGCACGTTGGTGAAGCCCAGGGCGCGGAACTGCTCGGCGGCCTGCGCGCTGCGGCCACCGTGGTGGCACAGGAAGCCCAGCGCGGTGTCCTTGGGCAGGGCTTCCAGGCGGGCGCGGTTGTCGCCGTCGAACGTCTCGAACGGTGCATCGATCGCGGCGATGGCGCGCTCGTCGGCCGGCCGCACGTCCACCACCATCAGGCGGCCGGCACGACGCTGGTCGTCGGCATCGCGCACCGACAGTTCCTTCACCGCGCGCGGCGCGTTCGGGTTGTCGATCGCCAGGCCCTTGCCGCGGATATCGTCCACCCAGTCGATGGTGATGCCCTCGGCGCGGCGCGCGCTGGCCAGGTCGAACTGCACCCGCAGCCCGTTCGACTCGGCGGCGATCGCGTTGTCGTCATGCGGAGCCAGCTGGAAGTTCGGCTGGAAGTTGGCATCGATGCCCAGCTGCAGCGACGCGCCCGGCGCATCGGCCAGCGCCCCGCGCAGCATTTCCACCGCCGCCGGGGTCACGGTGATGTTCGGCGCGGTACGGTCCGGCGCGGCCAGGCCCAGCACGCTGCTCAGCTCGCCGCTGCCGGCCATCTGCAGGATGATGTCGCTGCCACCGACCAGCTCGCCGTCGATGTACAGCTGCGGGATGGTCGGCCAGTCGCCGTAGGCCTTGATGCCCTCGCGGATCTCCTGGTCGGCCAGCACGTTGACGTGGGCGAAGTCCACGCCCAGGTCCTGCAGCGCGCCCACGGCCTTGGCCGAGAAGCCGCACTGCGGCATGCCCGGCTGCCCCTTCATGAACAGCACGACGCGGTTGGCGTTGAGGATGGTTTCGATGCGCGAGCGCAGGGCGGGATCAAGGGACATGACGGTCAGGGTCCGGCGTTTGGAACCGGACATTCTACGCGGCATGGCATCATGGGGCATGACCGTACCGGAAACGTTGCATCGCATTCCCCGCCGCCCCTGGCGCTGGCTGCCGTGGCTGCTGCTCTCCCAGCTGCTGGTGGTGCTGGCCTGGGTGGGCCTGGGCTGGGCGGTGGGCCTGCCGCTGATGGTGGCCTCGCACGCGCTGTTCATGGTGCCGGTGTTCCTGCCCAACAGCCGCTTCTACGCCCCCGTGCTGAGCCGCCTGCCCGGCAATGCCCCGCGGGTGTGGCTGACCATCGACGACGGCCCCTCGCCGGAAACCCCCGCCGTGCTGGACCTGCTGGACCGCTACCAGGCCAAGGCCACCTTCTTCCTGGTCGGCGAGCGTGCGCTGGCCCAGCCCGAACTGGTCCGGCAGATGCTGGCGCGCGGGCACAGCCTGGGCAACCACAGCCACGGCCACCCGCAGACCCGGTTCTGGCGGCTGGGCCCGGCGGCGATGGCCGCGCAGATCGGGCAGTGCCAGCAGGCCCTGGCCGCCATCGCCGGGCAGCCACCGCGCTGGTATCGCTCGGTGGTGGGCATGACCAATCCGTTCGTGGCCCCGGCCCTGCGGCAGTGGCAGCTGACCCGGGTCGGCTGGAGCGCGCGTGGCTATGACGGGGTGGCCTGCGAGCCGCAGGACGTGGTGGCGCGCATCGCCGCCCAGCTCGGGCCGGGCGCGATCGTGCTGCTGCACGAAGGCGCCGCGCACGGGCACAACCTGGCCATCATCGAAGCGGTGCTGCAGGCCCTGCAGGATCGCGGGCTCCGCGCCGAACTGCCGGACGCCGCGCTCAGCTGAAGGTGCCCACCACCACCAGCGCGGCGGTGCCCACCAGGGTGCTGGCGGCCATCAGCATGCCCAGCTTGGCCAGCAGCGTGCGGCAGTCGTGCTGCAGTACCCCGGCCACGCCCAGTGCCAGCGCGAGGATCTCCGCCAGCCCGGCGGCGAAGATGCCCAGCCCCAGCAACAGCGTGGCCGGTGCGCCTTCGTCCAGGCCGCCGACGCTGCTGAAGTCGGCAAAGCCGACCAGCACGATCAGCACCACCATCAGCAGCCCGGCGCCCAGCGACAGCACGAACGAGGCGATGCCCAGCCCGGCGTGCGGCAACGGCCGGGCAGTGCCCTGTACGGGCGCACCGGTACTCACGCCGGCAGCGCCGCGGAAGCGGCGGCGGCCGGCGGGTGCGCATGCTCCCATTGCTGGTGCATCCAGCTGCCCAGCGACGCCTGCGCCAGCAGCAGGCTGATCGACAGGCCCAGCGCCAGCACCCCGGTGACCCGGCGGCGGCGGTGCTGCAGCAGGCTGCCGATGCCGATCAGCGTGGCCAACAGCGCCAACCCGATGCTGATGCACAGCACCACCAGCAGCGCCACCGGCAGGGTGAGCATCTCCGCGTGAGCCGGGGTGTGGGCGTAGTGCGCGCTGATCGCGAACATCACCAGCCCGCACAGGCTGATCACCAGGGCGGCAATGCCCAGTGCGGAGTGGCGGGGCGAATGCGGGGTCATGCGGGCTCCATGCCGGTATCGGCGCGCGAGTATGCGCGTGCCCGGCGCGGTGCGCGACCCTCAGGTGCCGCTGCGTTGGGCACAGACCAGCCAGTTGTTGAACGGCGTATTGCCGTACAGCGGGGTCATCTGCAGCTGCAGGCCGGCCGCTTCCAGCGGCGCGCGCACGCTGGCTGCGTCGGGGTAGTGGCGCGGGCGGGTGCCCATCCAGCCGACCAGGTGGGCCAGCATGTCGGTGATGCGGGTGGTGCGGTCACGGCCGCTGTTGTCGGCCAGCGTGGTGCGGATGACCAGCCGCCCGCCGGGCGCCACGCGGGCGGCGGCGGCCTGCAGCAGCCCGGCCTGCGCGTCGGCCGGCAGGTACTGCAGCACGTCCAGCAGGGCCACGCTGCCGTGGTGGTCGGGCAGGGTGGCGCTGGCATCCAGGCACTGGAAACGGGCATCGGCCAGCGCCGCGCGTGCACCGGCGCGCTGCGCGCGGGCGATCTTGTCCGCGTCGATGTCCACGCCCAGGTAGGGCTGTTGCCGGTCGGCCTGGCGCAGCACGTGCGCCAGCAGGCCCAGCCCGCAGCCGATGTCCAGCAGCGCACCGTGCGCCGGCCGCAATGCGTCGAGCACGCCCGGGTACAGCGGATCGCTGCCGAGCTTGCCGCGGCTGTAGTAGTAATCGCGTCGATTGCCCCAGCGCCGCACCGGCAAAAAGGCATCGGCGATGCGGCGGGCCTGTTCCTTGGCCAGGGGCAGGGCGTCCGTGCTCAGCGTGCCACCTCGTCATCGAGCTGCACGCGTGCCACCGGGAACGCGCGCTCGGTCCAGCGCGTGTACATGCTGGCCGACGGGTGCAGGCCGTCCTCGACCAGCATCACCGCCTCGCCACCGTACTCACGGCTGAGGTCGGTGATGTCCACGAAGGCGACCTCGTGCGCGGCGCAGATCGCCGCGGCGGCCGCGTTGTAGGCATCGAGCTGGTGGCCGATCTGCTCGCGGTCGCGCCCGGAGGCCTGTGCATAGGGGGTCACGCCCCAGTCGGGGATGGACAGCACCAGCACCCGCCGCGGCCGCCCGCCGGCCAGGGCCAGCGCACGCTGCAACAGGGCACTGAAGCGCGGGCGGTAGTCGTCCACGCCGCGCCCGCGGTACTGGTCGTTGACCCCGATCAGCAGGCTGACCAGGGCGAACGGCCCCTGCGGCGCGGCCGCGTCGATCCCGGCCTCCAGCTCGTCGGTGGTCCAGCCGGTGGTGGCGATGATCTGCGGGTCGTCCAGCGCGATGCCGATGTCGCGCAGGCTGGCGGCCAGCTGCCGCGGCCAGCGTGCGGGCGCATCGACGCCTTCGCCGATGGTGTAGGAATCGCCCAGAGCCAGGTAGGGGCGGCCCACTCAGGCCACCGCGCTGCGCGGCTTGAGCGGCACCACCTTGGTGTTGGCTTCGGCGCGGCGCGCCAGGGCGCGGTCGATGCGGGCGAACACGTCGCGCATCACCTCCGCCTCGGGCAGCAGGGTCACCCGGAAGTGATGGCGGTAGGGCACGTTGAAGCTCGACCCCGGCACCACCAGTACGCCTTCCTCGTTCATCAGTTCCAGCGCGAAATCGTGGTCATCGAAGCTGCGCGCGGCCGGGCCGACCACTGCCGGGAAGGCGTACAGCGCCCCGGCCGGTGCCACCAGCGACAGGTGCTCGCTGGCATCGCAGGCCTCGATCACCGCGCGCCGGGTCTCATACAGCCGCCCGCCCGGGGCGCACAGCGCGGAGATGGTGTCCGGGCCGTTCACCGCCGCATCGATGGCGTACTGGCCGGGCACGTTGGCGCACAGGCGCAGGGCGCTGAGCAGGTCCATCGCCGCGCGGAACTCGCCCAGCCGTTCGGCCGCCCCGGACAGCATCGCCCAGCCCACCCGCCAGCCGCAGGCGCGGTGCACCTTGCTCAGGCCGCTGAAGGTGATGCACGGGTGCTCGCCGGCCAGCGGTGCCACCGGATGGAACTGCGCGTCGTCGTAGAGGATCTGGTCGTAGATCTCATCGACCATCAGCAGCAGGTTGTGCCGGGCGGCGATGGCCACGATGCGCTCCAGCAGCTCGCGCGAGTAGCTGGCGCCGCTGGGGTTGTTGGGGTTGATCAGCACGATGGCGCGGGTGCGCGAGGACACCAGCGACTCGATCTCCACCGGGTCCGGCTGGAAGCCGTTCTCCGGCGCGCAGCGGTAATACACCGGGCGACCGTCGTTGAGGATGGTCGCCGCCGACCACAGCGGGTAGTCCGGGGAGGGCACCAGCACTTCGTCGCCGGGGTTGAGCAGGGCGCGCAGGGACAGGTCGATCAGTTCGCTGACGCCGTTGCCGACGAACACCCGGTCCGGATGCGCGTCGGGCGCGCCACGCCGGGCGTAGGCAGCGGCGATGGCCTCGCGCGCCTCCGGCAGGCCCTGCTGGTGGGTGTAGGGATCGGTGCGGCCCATGTCGTCGGCGATCGCCCGCTGCAGGTGTTGCGGGGCGCGGAAGCCGAAGTTGCCCGGGTTGCCGATGTTCAGCTTGATCAGCTTGCGGCCCTGGGCCTCCAGCTCGCGCGCTCGCCGCGCCAGTTCGCCCCGGATCTCGTAGCGGACTTCGGACAGGCGCTCGCGGGTGGCAAGCGGCTTCAGCGGGGGCGTGGACATGACTGGGCCGTCGGAGGGCATGGAATCTGCATGGTAGCGGAATTGGTGCGTTGCGGGGCGAGCCGCGGCCGGGGCAAATCCCCAATGTTGGCGGGCAGTTGCCGGGCCCGGCTGAGACGATGGGGGAGGTAGAATGGGGCGATGAGCGAACCGATCGATTACCGCGCCCTGCAGACCATGGGCTGGCCCTGGGCAGGCGCCCCCGAGCTGCCCAGCTGGCAGGCCCTGTTCGAGCAGTACCCGCAGGCCCGCCCGGGCCGGGTGATCGAGCAGCACCGGACCGGCTACATCGTGGCCGACGTACCTGAAGCGGCGATCAAGACCGAGTCGCCGCCGGAGTGGCAGCGCCCGCGCTTCCCCAGCCACGAACGCGCGGCGGTGGGCGACTGGGTGCTGCTGGAGGGGATCAAAATCGTGGCGCTGCTGCCGCGGCGGACCGCCATCAAGCGCGGCGCGGCCGGCGAGCATTACCACCAGCAGGTGATCGCGGCCAACATCGATACGGTGTTCATCGTCTGTGGCCTGGATGCGGACTTCAACCCCCGCCGGATCGAGCGTTACCTGCTGCTGGTCGGTGGCGGCGGCGCGCAGCCGGTGGTGGTGCTGACCAAGGCCGACCAGACCGAGTACAGCCAGGATGCCCTGGACGTGCTGGAGGAGCTGGCCGCGCAGGACATCCCGCTGCTGGCCATCAACGGCCGCGACCCGGCCAGTGCCGCAGCGCTGCTGCCGTGGCTGGGTGCGGGGCATACGGTGGTGCTGGTCGGCTCGTCCGGTGCGGGCAAGTCGACCCTGACCAACACGCTGCTGGGCGAGGAGCGAATGAAGACCGCCGACGTGCGCGTGAACGATTCGCGCGGCCGGCATACCACCACCCACCGCGCACTGATCCCGCTGCCGGCCGGTGCCTGCCTGATCGACACGCCCGGCATGCGCGAACTCAAGCCGACCGGGGAAGAGGCCTTGAGCGAAGGCGGTTTCTCCGACGTGGAAGCCCTGTCGGCGCAGTGCCGCTTCCGCGACTGCGCCCACCAGCGTGAGCCAGGCTGTGCGATCCGCGCGGCCATCGACGACGGGACGCTGGATGAAGAGCGCCTGCTCAACTACTTCAAGCTCAAGGAAGAAGTGGCGGCCGCAGCGGCCAAGCTGGCGGTGCGCCAGGCGCAGCAGGCCATCGAGCGCAAGCACGTGGGCAAGGGGGCGCAGTGGCGCCCGGGCGGAAAGGGCGGGCGCCGATAACGCGACGCCGTAGCGCCACCCCATGGGTGGCTGCGCGCGGTGCCGGATCGGAACGCCGCCACCCATGGGGTGGCTCTACGAGGCGTCGGAGCGAAATGCAGCCACCCATGGGGCGGCCCCGCGCCGCCTCGGGCGCTGCGTGCAGCGCGCCCCGGGTGGCTGCTATTGTCCGCCCCATGAGCACACCAATGACCGTGGATCGTGAGGTGGCCCACCACACCGCGCTCGATGCGCAGCTGGTGGAGGTGGTGGGCGGGATCAAGCTGCTTGGCCTGACCAGTTGGCCGGCCGCGCTGCAGGCCCCGTTCCTGGCCAGCGTGGCACGCGGCCAGCCGGTGCTGCCGGAGGTGGCCTACCCGCGCCTGGACTTCGGCGACACCCGCCGCGCGCTGGCCGCGATCAGCGCCCAGTGCGACCGGTCCCATCCGATCGGCCTGTACGTGCAGCGCTCGGCGCACAGCTGGGACCTGGCCGCCGGGCTGCTCGAATCGCTGGGCACCGCCGCGGTCGACCGCTATTCGGTGGAGTTGTTCGGTGCGCCTGAACAGCCTTTGCCCGGCAACGGTCCCAGCACCCGCGACGCGGCCCGTCATTTCATCCAGATCGCCCAGGAACTGGACCACGAACTGCTGGCCCCTGAAGAGCAGGTGCCGGTCTCGGCCACCGCGCTGAAATTGCAGCTGCAGAGCGACCTGGACGCGTTCTTCGAGTCGCGCATCATCAGCGTCCAGCTGGATCCGGAACTGATCTCCAAGGCCGCCGCCGGCCCCACCCGCATCCGCCTGCGCACCAGTGCGCGCTTCAGTGCCTACGACCGCGCGCAGCTGTTCCACCATGAGGCGCTGGTGCACTCGCTGACCGCGCTCAATGGTCGCGAGCAGCCGCACCTGCCCAGCCTGGCGCTGTCTTCCCCGCGGGTAACGGCCACCCAGGAGGGGCTGGCCACCTTCGCCGAACAGATCACCGGCAGCATCGACATCGAACGCCTCAAGCGCATCAGCCTGCGCACCGAGGCGATCGCGATGGCGCGCGAAGGTGCCGATTTCATCCAGGTGTTCCGCTACTTCTGCGAGGCCGGGCAGAACAACGAAGAGAGCTTCGCCTCGGCCCAGCGGGTGTTCCGCGGCGTGCCGCCCACCGGTGGCGCGGCGTTCACCAAGGACACCGTGTACCTGCGCGGGCTGGTGTCGGTGCACACCTTCTTCCGCCACATGCTGGCCGAAGACCGCCTGCAGGTATGCCGCTGGCTGTTTGCCGGCAAGATGTCGCTGACCGATGCGATCACCTTCGCGCCGCTGTTCGAGGAGGGCATCCTGCGCCCGCCGCGCTGGCTGCCGCACTGGGTCAGCCGCGCCAATGGGCTGGCCGGGATGCTGGCGTTCTCGCTGTTCGCCAACCGCATCCGCATGGACCAGCTGGCGCCGGAATGACGCCGGCCGTGGGCCGGCGTGCGCGCGCTCACTCCGCCGGGGAGTGGGCTTTTTCCCAGGCGATATGCACGTCGGCCAGTTCGTACAGCTGTTCCACCAGCGCCATCGGCAGGCCGTCGTCGTAGTCCTCGTCGTAGGCGTCATCGAACGGATCGATGTGATGCTCGCCGTCCACGGCCTGCAGCATCTGCGCCGGGACGCGCTGCAGCTCGTCCGCCGAATGCTCGCGCGGACCGGCACCGTCCCACTGGTTCGGATCGAAACCGATGCCGTGGTCGGCATAGAAGCCATCGAGGTAGCGCTGCTGCACCAGGCCGATGAACGCATGCGCATCGCGCGCGTAGTCGGGCACTGCATCCAGCGTCTCGTACTGGGCATGCCAGCCCGCACCGGCACTCCAGAACAGCATCAGCGCCGTGGCCCGATCCAGGTCGGGCTGGTCGGCCAGCCAGGCCAGCGCGCGCTGGTTGTCGCTGTAGTTGGAGCGCGCCACGTAGAGGTGCCGCTGTTCCGGGGTGGCCTGCGCAAGGTGGGCGTGCAGCAGCGCCCACTTGGCCGCTTCGTAGTCCTGTTCGTTCATTGCCTGGGATCCATGGCGGAAAAAGGGGCCTCATTCTAGTGGGTTGCATCGACGGGCGCGGGCGCGTTTACCTGTGCTGCGTCTCATTTTCTGCCGCCGCGGTGGTGGCGTAAGAATCCTTTCATCTTCCGCTCGCAAGATGGTCACGCACCTGCATCGCGCAGGTCCTCGTCCCCCATGCAACGGATCAACATGCTTACCCGACCCCTGACGATCGCCGTGGCGATCGCGCTCTGCGCTGCCAATGCCCATGCCGCCGATGTCGATGCCAACACCAGCGTCGCGCTCAGCGCGCAGACCCTGGATACCGTGTCGGTGATCGGCCAGGGCGAAACCCGCCAGGTGCAGCGCATCGGCCTGGTGGACAAGGAAGTGCTGCCCCCGGGCACCAGCGGCCAGAAGATCCTCGACCGCCTGCCGGGGGTGTCGGTGCAATCCAACGATGCCTTTGGCGCCAACGAAGAGTCGCAGAGCATCACCCTGCGCGGCTTTGACAAGAGTCGCCTGGGCTACACGCTCGATGGCATCCCGCTGGGCGACAACAGCTACGGCAACTACAACGGGCTGAGCATCGCCCGTGCGCTGATTGCCGAAAACCTGGCCGGTGCCGAGCTGTCGCAGGGCATCGGTTCGCTGGGCGTGGCGTCCACCAGCAACCTGGGCGGCACGGTCCAGTACTTCTCGCAGGACCCGTCCACCGAGTTCGGCGGCCGTGCCAGCGTGACCGTGGGCGATGACAACCAGCGCCGCGGCTACCTGCGGGTGGATACCGGCGACCTCAACGGCTTCTCGGCCTACGTCTCCGGCGTGCACCAGGACGCGGACATGTGGGCCGAGCCGAACCAGAACCAGACCACCCGCCAGTTCAACGCCAAGGCGGTGTGGAACGTGGGCAACCACCGCTTCGGCGCATTCGCGGCCACCTCGCGGGTGAGCCAGGCCAACTACGCCTACCTGTCCAAGAGCATGCTCGACCGCGGACTGGGCTATGACTGGAACATCTACGCGCCGGATTGGGACCGTGCAGTGGCTGCGGCCTATTGCGCACCGGGCACCTACAACGCGCAGAAGTGCGCCTTCAGCGGCGGCGTCAACAGCATCGATGACGCCTACTACCAGAGCCGCGCGCTGCGCGATGACAACCTGTACGCGCTCGATGCCGACCTGGCGCTGGGCGACAGCGCGCGCCTGAAGCTGCTCGGCTACCACCACGAGAACCGTGGCCAGGGCCACTGGTGGGCGCCGGGCCAGCCGTCCTGGCCGGGCACCCCACAGGCGCTGCCGATCTCCATCCGCAGCACCAACTACACCATCAACCGCCAGGGCATCACTGCCGCGTTGAGCTGGCAGTGGGGCATCCATTCCCTGGAAGCCGGCCTGTGGTATGAGCGCAACGACCACAACGTGGAGCGCAACTTCTACTACATCACCGGCCCGTTCCTGGACGATGGCTACCTCAACCTGCCCAACCGTCGCCTGTTCGACCAGGACTTCGACATCCGCACGCGCCAGTTCTACGTGCAGGACCGCATGCGCTTCCTGGATGACCGCCTGACCGTGGACGTGGGCATCAAGAGCCCCAACACCCGCATGACCGCCAACGCCAGGCCGGGCACCGAAGCCAGCTACGCCTCGGGCACGCTGACGGCCAAGGAATCGGTGCTGCCCCAGGCCGGTGTGGGCTTCAAGCTCACCCCCAACCAGGAGCTGTTCGCCTCGTACTCGGAAAACATCGCCGCCTTCGTCGGCGGCGGCAGCGGCGGCCCACTGCAGGTCTCGCCGGAGTCGTTCGCGGCCAGTGCCGGGCTGGAGCCGGAAAAGTCCAGGACGCTGGAGGCCGGCTTCCGTACCTTCGGCGAGAAGTACCAGGCCTCGATCGCCGCCTACCACGTGATGTTCGACAACCGCCTGCTCTCGCTCAACCCGTGCACCAGCATCGAGGTGGGGACGCGCCCGGAGTGCATCACCCGCTTCATCAACGTGGGCTCGGTAAAGAGCCGCGGTGCCGAGCTGACCTTCATCCTCAAGCCGATGGACGGCCTGCAGTGGTACAACGCGCTCTCGT
Source organism: Stenotrophomonas maltophilia (assembly GCA_002435595.1). Lineage (GTDB taxonomy): Bacteria > Pseudomonadota > Gammaproteobacteria > Xanthomonadales > Xanthomonadaceae > Stenotrophomonas > Stenotrophomonas maltophilia_AC. The sequence continues at coordinate 8,645 of DJBL01000162.1, read as the reverse complement.
GGAACAAGACCACCTACGAGGACAACTACACCTCCGGCGGCGCGATCGTGCCGGTGGCCGGCAAGATCACGGTCGATACGCCCGAGCGCATGGCGTCCAGTGAACTCAGCTGGAACCATGATGGCTTCTTCGCCAGCGTGCGCGCCAAGTACACGGGCAAGCGCTATTACACCTACACCAACGACCAGTCGGTGCCGGGTGTGACCACCTTCGATGCGGGCATGGGGTACTCGTTCGGGCCGGGCATGGGCCTGCGCGACATCAAGGTGTCGCTCAATGCGACCAACCTGACCAACAAGCGCTACGCCGGCCAGCTCAGTTCGTTCGCGCCGACGGACCCGACCGGGACGCGCTACGCGATCCACGCCAGTGCGCCGCGTCAGGTGTTCATGACGGTCGCCGCGGAGTTCTGATCTCCGCTTGCAAGGGCCAGGGGAGCCACCGACCAACGGTCGGTGGCTTTGCCGTGACTGTGGTCATGGGGAGGCAGAGCGGGAGCCGCGCAAGGCCGCGCCGCGCTGGAGCCGTCTGCGCGCTGAAAGACGTTGAAGCCCGGAAAGCCCAGCAAGCTCCAGCTCAGTAGACCAACAGGCAAAAGGGCATGCCGCCAAAGCAAAAAAAAAGCCGCGACGCCAAGCAACGTCGCGGCGCACCTCGTGGGGGAGGTCACGCATCAAGAGGGATGCGCAAAAACATCAGAACATGTGCAGACCACCATTCACCGCATAATCCGCACCCGTCACATACGCCGCATCATCCGACGCCAACCACGCACACAGGCTCGCCACCTCCTCCGGCTTGCCCAGACGACGGATCGGCACCGACCCCGCCAGACGATCCAGGACATCCGGCGGGAAACTGCTGATCGACTGGCTGGCGATATACCCCGGCGAAATCGTATTGACCGTCACCCCGCGCGTGGCCACCTCATTGGCCAGCGCCCGGCTGAAGCCGTGCATCGCCGCCTTGGCGGTGGCAAAGTTGACCTGGCCGATCTGGCCCTTGTGCGCGCTGACCGAGCCGATGTTCACGATCCGGCCCCAGCCGCGGGCGGCCATGCCGTCGATCACCTGCTTGGTGATGTTGAACAACGCATGCAGGTTCGAGCCCATCACCGCGTTCCAGTCGTCCGGACTCATCTGCCGGAACAGCACGTCGCGGCTGCCGCCGGCGTTGTTGACCAGCACATCGATCTCGCCGACCTCGGCCTTGACCTTGGCAAAGGCGGCCACAGTCGAGGACCAGTCCGCGGCGTTGCCCTCCGAGGCGATGAAATCGAAGCCCAGCTCGCGCTGTTCGCGCAGCCAGCCGGCCTTGCGCGGTGAGTTGGGCGCGCAGCCGGCGACCACGGTGTGGCCGTTGCGGGCCAGCTTCTGGCAGATGGCGGTGCCAACACTGCCCATCCCGCTGGTGACGTAGGCGATGCGAAGAGTCATTGCAGAACGCTCCTTGGTAGGCGGATCAGGACGCAAGCGGGTACAGGCCGAACAGCAGGCCGCCGAGCATCAGCAGCATCGAGATGGCGATGGCCCACTTCAGGGTGAACTTCTGGTGGTCGGCAAACTCCACCTTGGCCAGGCCCACCAGCAGGTAGGTGGAGGGCACCAGCGGGCTGAGCAGGTGCACCGGCTGCCCGGCCAGCGAGGCGCGGGCCATCTGCACCGGGGTGATGCCGTAGTTGCCGGCGGCCTCGGACAGGATCGGCAGCACGCCGAAGTAGAAGGCGTCGTTGGACATGAAGAAGGTGAACGGCATGGAGGCGATCGCGGTGATCACCGCCAGGTACGGGCCCCAGCTGTCGGGGATGATCGCCAGGAAGCTGTGCGACATCGCCTCCACCATGCCGGTGTTGTTGAGGATGCCGGTGAAGATGCCGGCGGCGAAGATCAGTGCCACCACCGAGAGCACGTTGCCGGCATGGTTGACCACGCGGCGGCGCTGCTCGGCCAGGTTGGGGTAGTTGATCACCAGCGCGATCGCGAAGCCGACCATGAACAGCACCGGCATCGGCAGCACGCCCATGATCAGCGCGGTCATCAGCGCCAGGGTCAGCGCCAGGTTCACCCACAGCAGCTTCGGCCGCTTGGTGTCTTCGGCATCTTCCACGGTGGGCAGCGCATTGCCGTCGTCGGAGACGCTGTTGTCCATCCAGCTGCCGCCCTGCGGCAGGCTCACCACGCCGAGCCGGCGGCGCTCCTTCAGGCCCAGGTACCAGGCCAGCAGCAGCACGCCGGCGCAGGCGATCACCATCGACGGAATCAGCGGCACGAACACGTCGGCGGGGTCCACGTGCAACGCGGTGGCCGCGCGTGCGGTCGGTCCGCCCCACGGGGTAAGGTTCATCACGCCGCCGGCGAGGATGGTCACGCAGGTCATGTTCAGTGCGTTCATGCCCAGCCGCTGGTACAGCGGCAGCATCGCCGACACGGTGATCATGTAGGTGGTCGAGCCGTCGCCGTCGAGCGAGATCAGCATGGCCAGGATCGCCGTGCCCAGCACGATCTTCATCGGGTCACCCTTGACGAAGCGCAGGATGATCCGCACCAGTGGATCGAACAGGCCTGCATCGATCATCACCCCGAAGTACAGGATGGCGAACATCAGCATCACGCCGGTCGGCGCGATCTTCTTGATGCCTTCCAGCATCATCTCGTCGATGTCGGCACCGAAGCCGCCCAGCAGCGCGAAGATGATCGGGATGGTGATCAGGGCAACAAGGGGCGACAGCCGTTTGCTCATGATCAAGTACATGAACGTAATGACCATGCCAAAGCCGAGGATGCTGAGCATCATCTGCAGACTCCTGGAGAGGTAGTGCGGAAGGAAGAAATCAGAAATCGAACTGCAGGCGGCCGGTCACCGCGCGGGTACGGTCCAGGTTGGCCGCGGCCAGGCGGTCGCGGTTGCGGCTTTCGATCAGGTTGAGCATGAAGCGCAGGTTCTCGCGCATGTACCAGTTGCCGCCCAGGGTCCAGGCCTGGGTCTGTGCATCCCGCAGGTCCGGCTGGCCGATCAGGTGCTGGTCGCCGCGCATCTGGTCATAACGCAGCGCCACTTCGAAGGCGCCGGCCTTGTGCTGGAAATCCTTCACCCGTCCGAAACGGCCGGTCTTGCGGTCATACACGCGCGACTCGCCGGTGACGAACCAGCTCACCAGGCCATAACCGGCCAACACCTTGCCGCGCTGGCTGCCGTCATCGAAGGTGGCGCCGCTGAACTCGCCCTGCCAGGACAGCGGGCCGCGCACCTGCGCGTACTCCAGCGACCACTTGTTGACGTCGGTGTCGCGGCCGGCCGAGAAGTCGACCAGGGTCAGGCGGCTGTTGTCGGACAGGTGGCCGGCCGGGCGCGGGCGGATCCGCAGGGCCGGTGCGCCGTTGGCGCCGGGGTGGTCGTAGCGCTCGTGGGCCAGCGACAGGCCCAGGTGCAGCACCTCGCCGGCGGTGGCGCCCGGCGCCCAGGTGGCGCGGCCACCGGCGGCGCGGCCCTTGACCTGCCAGGCATCGATGCTTTCCAGGCTGTAGGCGCTGGCCGCCCAGGTCATGTCGCCGTGCGCGGCCTGCCACGAGGCGCCCAGCCGGTACAGCGGGGCCAGCGTGGTGCCGGCGTTGCCGCGCTCCAGGAAGGTGCCGTAGTTGGAACTGGTGCGGTCGTCCAGCGAGAAGAACTGCTTGAACTGGCCCACGGTGAGCTTGCCGGCATCGCCGAAGCTGCGGCTGACGAACACGTCCTTGGCCTCGACCCGGTCGCCGGAGAAGTCGGCTTCCAGCTTGTAGTCGACCACGAAGAACTTGCCCGACACATCCACCCAGGCACGGCGGATCTCGGTGTCGTCCTTGTTGGGGGTGCCGCGGTTGTCGTTGCTGAAATCGGCGAAATCCAGATGCAGGCGGCCGCCAACGGTGGCAGTGACCGGGCGTTCATCGTCGGCGCCCTCGGCCGCCCAGACCGGCGCGGTCAGTAGCAGCAGGGTGCAGGCAGCCGGCGTGCGCCAGCGCAGTGAGTTCAGTTCCACGGACCCTCCCAGGTACGTCAGTGCGGTGATGTCGGCAATGGCGTGGCAGGCGACTGCGACGCGATGGCGCAGCCTAGTGCGGGGAAGCTGTCATCCACCTGTCAGGGGTTTGTGCAGTGCAGCGAAGCCCACGAACGCGGCCGCTCGCGCTAGCATTCGTGCACCTTCGACGATTCCTGCCCATGCGCCTGCTGCTGGTGGAAGACAATCCGGACCTGGCCGACGCCATCGTCCGCCGCATGCGCCGCAGCGGCCACGCGGTGGACTGGCAGCGCGACGGGCTGGCCGCGGCCAGCGTGCTGCGTTACCAGAGCTTCGACCTGGTGGTGCTGGACATCGGCCTGCCCAAACTGGACGGTCTGCGCGTGCTGGCCGGCATGCGCGAGCGTGGCGACAGCACCCCGGTGCTGATGCTGACCGCGCGTGACGGCATCGAAGACCGCGTGCAGGCGCTGGACGTGGGCGCCGATGATTATCTGGGCAAGCCGTTCGACTTCCGCGAGTTCGAGGCGCGCTGCCGGGTGCTGCTGCGGCGAACCCGCGGCCAGGCCAGCGAGGTGGTGCAGATCGGTGCGTTCCAGTTCGACAATGCCTCCCACCGGGTCAGCCTGGAGGGCCAGCCGATCGAGCTGCCCAATCGCGAGTACCGGCTGCTGGAGATCCTGATGGGTCGCCTCGGCCAGGTGGTGGGCAAGGACGAGATCGGCAACGGACTGTTCGGCTTCGATGACGAGGCCGGCCCCAATGCGATCGAGCTCTACGTGGGCCGCCTGCGCCGCAAGCTGGCCGATGCACCGCTGCGGATCGTCACCGTGCGCGGAAGCGGCTACCTGCTTGAAGCCATCGACGATGCTGCGGGTGCGGCCGCCGATGGCGACTGACCCGCGCACCTCCGGCTCGATCCGGCACACCCTGTGGCTGTATCTGGGCGCGTTCCTGGCGCTGTTCGCGGTGGCCCTGCTGTTTGGCGCGCGCGCCTACGGGCAACGTGCGGCCAACCGCTCCTACGACCACCTGCTGGTGTCCTCGGCGCTGTCGATCATCGACTCGGTGGCGCTGGTGGAGGCGCAATGGCAGGTCGACCTGCCGTACGCCGCGTTGGACCTGTTGGCGATGGCACCGGAAGACCGTGTGTTCTACCGCGTCTCCGATGCGCGCAACGCGACCGTGACCGGCTATACGGACCTGCCGGCGCCACCGCAGGTGCCCAGCGACCGCCCGCAGCTGTTCGATGCCCCCTACAGCGGCGAGCAGGTGCGCTTCGTGGTGGTGGCCCGGCGGGTATCCTCGCCGTCGGCGCAGGGCGAGGTGCGCGTGCAGGTCGGCCAGACCCGGCGGGCGCGCGAAGCGCTGGCACAGGACATGGTGACCCGCGCACTGCTGGCCATCGGCGTGCTGTCGCTGCTGTCGCTGGCGCTGGTCGGGCTGGGCGTGCACCGCGCACTGCGCCCGCTGGTGCGGATGGAGCGTGAGCTGGCGCGGCGCGAGCCCTCCGACCTCAAGCCGCTCGATGCCAGCGTGCCACGCGAGATGGACAGGATGGTCGGCGCGCTCAACCACTTCATGGGCCGGCTCTCGAGCAGCAACGAAACCCTGCGTGCCTTCATGGCCGAGGCCGCGCACCAGATGCGCACCCCGCTGGCCGCGCTGCGCGCCCAGGCGCAGCTGGCGCTGGACGAGGAAGAGCCCGAGGACATGCGCCGCAGCCTGCATGCCATCGAGCGCAACGCCACCCACATGAGCCGCCTGCTCAACCAGCTGCTCAGCGATGCCAGTGTGATCCACCGCGCCAACCTGCAGCGGTTTGCGCCGGTGGACCTGGCCGAGACCGTGCACCAGGCACTGCACGAAGCGCTGCCGCAGGCCCTGCCCGCGCCGCGCGTGCAGCTGGCGGTAAGCGCGCAGGCAGCCTGGGTGCACGGTGACGCGCTGCTGCTGCGTGAGGCGATCAAGAACCTGATCGACAACGCCATCAAGTACGGCGGCGACGGTGCGCTGCAGGTGGCCCTCACCGAAGAGGCGCAGCACTGCGTGCTGACCATTGCCGACCACGGTCCGGGCATCGCCCCAGCCGATGCCGAGCGCGTGTTCGAGCGCTTCGCGCGCGGCGAGGGCGCCGCTGCCGGTGGCGCCGGGCTGGGCCTGGCGATCGTCAAGCGGGTGGTGGATGGCCATGGTGGCCAGATCGACCTGAGCAACCGGGTGGGCGGTGGCCTGGTGGCCACCATCCGCCTGCCGAGGATGCATCCATGAAGATACGAGGGGGGTGGCTGCTGCTGGTGCTGCTGGCCGGCAACGCGTTGGCAGCGCCGGGTGACGTGCAGCGTTTCCCGGCCAGGGGCGTGCCGGTGGCGCAGCTGCGCATCCACGGCTCGACCGACATCGAGGTGTTCGCCACGGTGATCGCCGACTACCAGCGCCTGCATCCTGGTACCGAGATCCTGTACGAGGACGTGATCACCCAGGACATCTACGCCCGCTACCTGCGCGACCGCGAAGGCGCGCAGGCGCCGGACATGCTGATCAGCAGCGGCATGGACCTGCAGACCAAGCTGGTCAACGACGGCCACGCGCTGCCGCACCGCTCGGCACAGACCGATGCGCTGCCGGCATGGGCGCAGTGGCGGCACGAGGCCTTCGGGATCAGCTACGAGCCGGTCGCGATGGTCTACAACACCCGCGCCCTGCCAGCGGCGCGGGTGCCGCGCACGCGCCGCCAGCTGCTCGAGCTGCTGCGTGCGCCGGACGCGCCCCTGCAGGGCAAGGTGGGCACCTATGACGTGCAGCGCAGCAGCGTCGGCTACCTGCTGGCCACCCAGGACGGCCAGCGCGGCAGCATGGCCGGCGCGCTGCTCGGTGCGCTCGGCGACAACGGCGTGCACCTGGAGGAGCGCACCGGCGTGCTGCTGGACCAGGTCAGCAGCGGCAAGCTGTCGCTGGTCTACAACGTGCTGGGATCCTACGCACAGGCCCGCATCGAGGCGGGTGCGCCGCTGGGCATCGTCGAGCCGGAGGACTACACCCTGGTGGTGCTGCGCACCGCGGTGATCCCGCGCAGCAGCCGGCACCCGGAGGAGGCGCGCCGCTTCCTGGACTACCTGCTCTCGCCGCGCGGCCAGCAGGTGCTCTCGCGCGAGGCGCGATTGATGCCGATCCTGCCGGCGCAGGGCCAGCAGCGCGGCCGCTCGCCGGCGCGCAGTTACCGCCCGATCCAGCTGGGGCCGGGCCTGCTGGTGTACCTGGACGCGCTCAAGCGCCGGCAGTTCCTGGACGCCTGGAATGGCAGCATGCGCCAGCAGGGTCGGTAGTCACGGCCGCGGGCCGTCAACCTCATTACAATTGGCCGCATGAGTGAACTGACCGTCCTGATCGCCGACGACCATCCGCTGCTGCGCGCGGCCGTGGTGCATTCGCTACGCCAGTCGCTGCCGCAGGCGCAGGTGCTGGAGGTGGCCAGCGCGTCCACGCTGGAGGCGGCGCTGGACCAGCATCCGGAGATCGAGCTGGTACTGCTGGATTTGACCATGCCCGGTGCACGCGGCTTCTCCTCGCTGCTGCACGTCCGCGGCGCGCATCCGGACATCCCGGTGGTGATCGTGTCGTCCAACGACCATCCGCGCGTCATCCGCCGGGCCCAGCAGTTCGGCGCGGCCGGCTTCATCCCCAAATCGGCGCCGGCCGAGACGATCGGCCAGGCGGTGGCGGCGGTGCTCGATGGCGGGGTCTGGTTCCCGGCGATGGCCCCGGAGCGCTCGGAATCCGACGCGCTGCTCGCCGCCCGCCTGGCCCAGCTCACCCCGCAGCAGTTCCGCGTGCTGCTGTGCCTGGCCGACGGCCTGCTCAACAAGCAGATCGCTTACGAGCTGGGCCTGGCCGAGAACACGGTCAAGGTGCATGTCACGGCGATCCTGAAAAAACTCGAGTGCCACAGCCGCACCCAGGCGGCGGTGCTGGTGAAAGCGCTGGAACCGGAAGGGGATGCCGGCGCGGGGCTGGATGGCTGAGGCCGCGGGTCCGGCAGGACCGGGATAGCGAATCTCAGCCAGCAGCTTGCGAAGAGCATGGGCTTTCTCGACGGTCAATCGTCCACCGGGGGCATCTGGAGCACTTCATCGGGTGGTTCGCCGCGTTGATCGGCAAGGTCGGCAGTCGTTTGGGAACCGACCCTGCCGCGGTAGTGCATCGCGAACGTCACTGATGGGTGGGCGGAGGTAGGGTCGCATCCCGATCGACTGCCGATGACCTGCGCAACGCTCGGTGGTGGCATGACCTGTCTCGAAGGCGGCTTCGGCGCAGGTCATGCGTTCGCCGCGCGGACCGGCAAGGTCGGCAGTCGTTTGGGAACCGACCCTACCGCGGTAGCGCATCGCTAACGTCACTGATGGGTGGGCGGAGGTAGGGTCGCATCCCGATCGACTGCCGATGACCTGCGCAACGTTCGGTGGTGGCATGACCTGTCTCGAAGGCGGCTTCGGCGCAGGTCATGCGTTCGCCGCGCGGATCGGCAAGGTCGGCAGTCGTTTGGGAACCGACCCTACCTCTGCGGCACTCGGGGTCGCACAGAGGCGCGGCCGATTCATGCCCTGTGTCTTACCAGGACCTTTGTCATCAACGCGCGCAGCGCCGGCGG